>JABXJY010000419.1 GCA_013375385.1 Desulfobacterales bacterium | reverse complement strand
ATTGTTTAATAGTATAGGAATTTTTTTGGCCAGGATAGACAGGATGTTCAGGATATAAAGAAAATAAGAAAATCTTGTTAATCTTGTTAATCCTGTCCAAAAAGTCCCGCCGCAGGCGGCTAAATTTATGAATAATGATGCTATCGATGTATATCTGCGAAAATCTGCGTCCCATTTAACTTGAAGGAGGCCCGTCATGAGGGCGGTTGTGCAGAGGGTAAAGATGGCTAAGGTAATGATTGGCAGTGAGGAAGTGGGAGAAATTGGCAAAGGTCTGTTAATCTTCCTGGGTGTTGGGGTGGAGGACAGTAGTGACGATGCAGGGTATCTGGCCTCTAAGATAGCCCACCTTAGAATCTTTAGCGATGACAATGGAAAGATGAACCTATCGCTTCTGGAAACCGGTGGTGAGGCACTTGTTGTATCACAATTCACCCTCTGGGGAGACTGCAGGAAGGGCAGGAGGCCTTCTTTTACGCGGGCGGCCGATCCCGCTGTTGCCAATGATTTATACCAAAGATTCATAGGTCTTCTTAAGGGAAAAGGTATTCAGGTGGCTGAGGGAAGATTTCAGGAGATGATGGATGTCCACCTTGTGAACGATGGACCTGTTACCATGCTGCTTGATAGTGTCAAGAACCTTTAGGTAAGGAAGGTTTTATCATGGACTACAAGGATGAAACGCCACAAGAAAAAACGGATGAATTAGGCCTGCCGGAAAAACTGGACAAGAAGAGGAAGGGACTGAAATTCTCCATCTTGAAATGGCTTATCTTCCTTTTTTTCATTATCTATTTTGTCCTGACCTCCTATCGCGTCCCTCTCTTAATCAAATTGGGGGAGTATCTTATTGTAGAACATAAGCCCCAGAAGGCTGATTTAATCGTCTGTCTTGGCGGGAGAGGTGTAGAAAATGCGCTTGCAGCGATTGACGCTTACAAAAAAGGGCTTGCCCCTTACATCTTTAGAGCAAAAGAGCTTAAACCAGATGGTCTCGATTACCTCAAGAAAACGGTCAAGACCTATCCCACAAACTTTGATCTGTTTACCATGATAGTAGATGGTTTTGGGATTCCTGAGAAGATGATCCTCTCTTCGGAGGATAGGGTTGGCAGCACCATAAGTGAGGCCAGGCTGGTACGAAAGTTGGTGCTTGACAGGGGGTTTAAGTCATTGATAGTGATCACAACACTTACCCACTCTCGGCGGGCATGGCTCACCTTCAAGAAGGTCTTCAAGGATTATGATATCAGGATAATCTCTCTTCCATCCCATTATCAGCTCTATAATCCAAAAGACTGGTGGACCAAACGAAAATATACGAAAGCGCTTATCATCGAGTACCAGAAGTTGATCTATTATAAGATTGCGTATCTTATATGATAGTGTCTGTACTTCTCCCGCAAGCTCGTTTATTCAGTATTTTGGTGAAGGTTAGGGCTTGCGGTGAGCCTGCGACGAGCTCAGCCGAGTCGAAGGGGAGGGCAGGGTGGGGGTGATAACTTTAAGTACTTACAGAATATATCTGCTTAGATTTCTATCTTCCAGTATCTCTCTCAACTTATCTCTCACATAGTCCCTGTCAATGGTTATTGCCTTTTCTTCTGTGTCCGATGCA
>JABXJY010000149.1:1664-6939 GCA_013375385.1 Desulfobacterales bacterium | reverse complement strand
CAGGTCTCTGGTCAAATCTATCTTGAACGGAAGTATGGTTTGTCGTATCATTGTTTCTCACCTCGTTGGTTACGGTTTGGTTCGTATGTGAACACACGCATCTTACTGAATCAACGAGCTTTTTTCAACTTTATTCCGCTGAAATTCGGCATCAATCGCGGGATTGGGGTAGTCCTATTTAGTCCCCTGCCATTTCCCCGGGTTTGACTCTTTCAGCGACTTCAATGCCCTCCACCGTTTTCGTCATCTGCACCCACCTGCACTACGCCCACGTCCTGAACATAAGGGAGTGCATCAATGCCCGGATGGTGGTGCAAAAAACAGAGCTGGACTTTGCCCTCTCCCCCCATCCCCTGTTTGCCCATCTCTATGATGCAAGTATGGCCGAAGAGCTACCATTCGAGACAGTGGAGGGTGATGTGGAGCTTCTGGCGGGGATCAAGCTCCATCATTTTGGAGGACATACGCCAGGGTCTCAGGGAGTAGCCGTGAGGACGCACCAGGGTCAAGCCGTGATTAGTGGTATGTGCACTACCCAGAAGAACTTCGATCCGCCTCTGGGGGTGGCCCACACGCCGGTTCTGGCCTGCGGCATTCACGTGGACCCCATCCAGTCCTATGAGGCCATAGCCAGGATCAAGCGCATGGCTGACATAATCTTGCCGAACCACGACACCAGGCTGCTGGAGGGGATGAAGTAAGGTTGGTCTTACTTGCCGTAACAATTGACTCCTGTGAACTTCTTTCTGTAAGATTCTAATAACGGCGTGAGTTTTCGTTCCGGTGTCTTAACCTTTTTTAACCTGTCTTTAATCTCTGCATCGCTTAGTCTTACATTCAACCTTCTATTTGGAATATCTATCTCTATGATATCCCCGTGTTTTATTGCCCCGATTGCTCCGCCGTTATAGGCCTCCATTTCAATATGACCTATGCATGGTCCTGCGGTGGCACCTGAGAATCTTCCGTCGGTGATTAAGGCTACCTTGGTGTAGCCAGCTCCCTTTATTGCATCGGTCGGGGTTAACATTTCAGGCATTCCTGGTGCTCCTGCCGGTCCCTGGAAGGGCAACACCACCAAATCTCCTTCAGCAATCTCTTTGAGTTCAATTGCAAGGAGTAAATCCTTTTCTGCATAGAACACTTTTGCAGGTCCTGAGTGAGCCATCATTTCCTTTTCAACAGCAGTCCGCTTTATTATTCCGCTGTTGGCAAAATTTCCTCTTAGTACCGCTATGCCGCCTTCAGAATGGTATGCATTATCCGGGGTTCTGATAATATCATCATGCACTACCTTTCCCTCCTCCGCTATCCGCTTTATTGATTTCCCGTTTACCGTCGGGGAATCCTTTATCATATCTTTCAGGCGGTTAAGAACTGCGGGAATGCCCCCGGCTCTGTCAATATCCGCCATCTCGTGCGGTCCCGCAGGGATTATCGAGCATAGATTGGGAGTTTCTCGTGATATTTTGTCAAACAGATCTACATCGATATCAATGCCGACTTCTCGTGCTATTGCTGGAATGTGTAAAACCGTATTGGTTGAACCTCCCATGGCCATGTCTACCCTGATTGCGTTTTCAAAGGCATCCCTTGTCATCATATCATGTGGCTTGACATCTTTTTTCACTAATTCTACAATTCTCCTTCCCGATTCATACGCTTGTTCTCTCTTGAGCGGGTCTATTGCCAGGGTCGTTGCACATCTGCTCACTGACATGCCCAGTACCTCGGTAACAACTGCCATGGTATTTGCCGTGTAAAGACCAACGCAGGACCCTGCCCCACAGACCATATCAGGAAGCATTTTTTCAGCCTCTTCTGCTGTTATCTTGCCGCCTTTAACCTGACCAACGAGACCGAACCCTTCAATGGGATGGCGCTTGTTTCCCTCTATGACATTTGCCTTCATTGGTCCACCAGTAAGAATAACTACAGGTAGATCAAGACGGGCCGCCGCCATTAGCATTCCGGGGGTAATTTTATCGCAGTCCGTTACGCCAACCCACCCATCTAAGGAGTGCGATAAGGTCATAATTTCAACATTATCAGCAATGTTCTCTCTACTCGGAAGGCTCAGTCTCATTTCCACAAACATGGCAATGCCGTCACAAACACCCGGAACGCCCCATTCCAGTGGAATCCCTCCAGCATCTCTGATTCCTCTTTTTACTTCCTGGGTTAGTTCATTCAGATGGATATGACCGGGAATAATGTCGTTATAGCTATTTGCAACACCAACAAATGGTTTATCCAGGTCAAAGTCTTCTTCTTTTAGGCCCGACGACATCAATAAGGCCCTGTGCGGCAAGGTCTCTATATTCTTCTTTAATATATCTGAACGCATTATTTTACCCCCTGGCCCTCTTCTTCCAACATTGTCCTCAAGCAGCCTGTAACCCTTTCTATAAGCTCAGGCATCGTTTTCTTTTCATAGTTGACTGTTGGAATGGGCCTGCCAAGTTGAATTGTGATGAATCCTTTTTTCAGCTTGAAGGCTCCCTTTGGCATGACCCTATTGCTGCCTTTGATAGCCACTGGAACAATGGGAGAGCCTGATGATAGAGCAAGTTGAAAGGCGCCTCTCTTCAATGGTTGCAGATGTCCATCTTCGCTCCGTGTTCCTTCGGCAAATATTACGAGTGAGGCACCGTTTTTGACCATATCAACCGCCTGTTTAACGCTACGCCTGGCCTTTGCTGGAGACGATCGGGAAATACTTATGTAATCGGCTTTCCTCATGGCCCAGCCAAGGATTGGAACCCGCATTATTTCCTCTTTAAAAATGAATTTGAAATCAACCGGGAGACATGCCAACAGGGCGAATATATCAAAAAAACTCAGGTGATTTGGAATATAGATATAGGCCTTATCTTTATCTATTTTATTAAGCCCATGTATTTCCACCCTGACACCGTTGGCCCAGAGAATAGTCTTTGACCAGGGCACAGCACAGTAGAAATGGACTATCCTGCCACCGGGGGAAAAGAGGGATAAGAAGATCCCAAAGAGTGCCCAGATGAGGGTATTTATCACCCCAAAGAATGCCCAGATAAATATGGATCTGATCATCTTAAGTGCCTAAAGTGAGCTAAAGTTATAAGTGCCTAAAGTCATATGCGATATGCGCCCATCTTACATGTCAAATCACAAATCAAATCCCGCAATTCCCCTTGGTTTGTTTGACCTTTCAGCGCTCAGCTTTGAGCTCTTAAATCGATGATTTGTAATTCCTAAATCCTTCCGTTTTTAAAAGTAACTGTGTAATCCAGGAAGATAGTTAACACCGAAATAGGTGAAGAGCACAGAGACAAAGCCGATTATGCTCATTACGGCCATTCTTTTTCCTCTCCAACCCCGGACGAATCGGGAATGGAGCATTGCTGCATAGATAAGCCATGTTATCAAAGACCATGTCTCTTTCGGGTCCCAGCTCCAGTACGATCCCCATGCAGAGTAGGCCCAAACCGAACCGGTGATAATGCCCAGGGTTAAAAAGATAAAGCCAATAACAACACTATGATAGGAGAGTTCATCCAAGATTTCTCTGCCCGGCAAGAATCTCAAAAAAGGCCTTGATACTCCTCCTTTTTCCAATCCTTTTAAGAGGTACATCAATCCAAGGCCACATGCTATGGTAAAGGCAGCATATCCGAAAAAGCACGTAATGACATGGCTTATCAACCAGTTACTTTGCAAGGCAGGAATCAACGGCTGTATCCTGCTGCTGACATGTGGCGAAAAGGAGGCATAGGCCATGGAAAGGAAGGCAAAGGGAATCACAAAGGCGCCAAGGTTCCTGGTCTTGATCCGCCATTCCATGATCAGATAAAGCAGGACTATGGTCCATGCAAAAAAGATGAGCGATTCATAGAGATTTGAAAGGGGTGCATGTCCAATACCCATCTTGTATGACTCAACCCATCTCAGGATTAAGGCACCGGTCTGGGCAATGAGGCCGACAAGGGCACTGAATGAGGCAAGAGGCCCCCAGAATTCTTTCCCCGTAACCATTCTGAAGATATAGAAGATGGCTGAAGCAAAATAAACAAAGGTTACCCAGCTGAGGATTGTGGTGTTGATAATCATATCATGCTCTTAAGATGTCTCATGAGATTTTCTGTTTCCCGCATTAGACCAACGGGGTCTCTGGTACTCGAGGCTGCTACTGATATCCTGCTCTTCCCCTCTTGCCCATCCACCCGTACCCAAAATCTTTTGTGGGATGAAAAAAAGGTGATAAGAAAACCAATTATGATCAGGGAGGAGCCACTTGCCACAATGGAGACACCTGGATCATGGCTCAGTTGGAGACCAGTATAGTATTTCTTCTCAATCTCATTGAGCTTGAAATAGTAAGGCTCAAAAAGACCAGGGTTAAATCTTGGAACCTTTTTGAAGAGATCAGGGATGCCTTGCTTGATTCTCTCTATGTCCTTAAACACCCAGAAGCGCATATTCCTTTCAGGAGATTGGATACTGATAAGCACAGCTGGGCCCATGGACATGAGATTCTCTTCTATCCTCAATATCTTTACCGTTGCATCTTTTTCTTTAAGGTGCAGTGAATCCTTCAGTCTAGCCGTTATGGTAGTTCCTTCCTCATTTCCTTTTTTGATTGTGATGAGTGCTTGGTCACCAGGAATAGATCCATAGCTTGCCTGATAGAACCGGATTCCATTGACTGTTACTGGATGGTTGACGAGCAAAGGACCCTGGTAAATAACGTCGCCATCTTTGAGGAAACTCAGATCTGACCGATACTCTTTGGGCATGCCGTTATCGTAGTAGGCAATAGAGAATTTGTCACACCTCACAGTAAAATCTAGGTTTTTGATCACCTTTTGCCTTCCCAAATGCACCGTATTAGTAGATTCCCCCTCAGGTAGATTTACAAAGGCCTCAAAGCCTAACAAAGAGCCTATTATTGCGCCTGCAATGACTATCAAGATACTTGCATGAATAACATATACGCCGAAATGGGAGTATGCCCCCTTTTCTCCATAGAAAAAAGTGGTGTTGGCTGTGTCTTTTCTCCTGACCCTTTTGTATCTTTTGAGGAGAAGCCTTTCCACCCCGGGAATAACCTCATTGCGCTCTTTTTCAGTTGCGAGGACCCTGTCAGGGGATAGATTTTCAAAGGGTCTACTTCTATCAAGGGAAGGTATTTTCCTGAAAAGCTTCCAGGAAGCAGGGAGTCTATTCAAGGAACAGACTGTAAGGTTCAAGGACAGGAGTCCCATCAGGATGATGAACCAGATGGAGTGGTACATAT
>JABXJY010000149.1:0-1564 GCA_013375385.1 Desulfobacterales bacterium | reverse complement strand
TCTATTCAAGGAACAGACTGTAAGGTTCAAGGACAGGAGTCCCATCAGGATGATGAACCAGATGGAGTGGTACATATCAAATAGTTGAAGGGATTCGAAGGCCTTGACTAACCCGGGACTGAGATGACGGATAGACTCTCCCCCGTCATATTGCTGGGGAATAACTGTTCCCAATATAGCGGCAACAGCTATGATAATAAAAAGCCCTATAGTCAGTTTCAGGGAAGAAAGAAAGGAAAGGACTGCTTTTTTCATCGGTACCTCAAGCTAGCCTATCTCCTTGTCGGTCAGATAGCAGGCTGGATCCTCTCCCCATGTATCGCCACTTACAGCCTCTGCCCTGGCGCGGAAGTTACCACCACATATATCGAGCCACCTGCACCTGGCGCATCTTCCCTTCACATATCTATTCTTATCTTTGAGTTGCGCCATGAGAGGATTGGTTAGGTCAGTCCATATGTGGCTGAAGGGCACTGAAAGAATAGTGCCAAAGGAATGGTGCCGCCAGAATTGATCAGCATAAACCGTACCATCCCAATTTACGCAACCTATTCCCTGTCCTGAGCTATTTCCCCCATTCATCTTGAGAAGTTCCAAGACTTCTCCTGCCCGGGGATTATCCTCCGTGAGCATCCTCAAATAGAGATAAGGGCCATCAGCGTGATTATCTACAGTCAGGACCTCCTTTTTCACTCCCCTGTCATGCATATCCCTGGTCCTGTCCATGATAAGGTCCACTATCTGCCTGGTTTCATTGTGGGAAAGGTCTTGATCGATTAGATCTGATCCCCTGCCAGAGTAAACAAGGTGATAAAAACAGATCCTCTCGATGTTCATTTCCTCAACGAGATCAAAAATGCCCGGCACCTGATCGACATTCAACCTGTTCATGGTGAATCTTAATCCTACCTTAAGCCCCGCCTTCTGGCAGTTTCTTATTCCCTTGAGTGCCATTTGAAAGGAGCCCCTCATTCCTCTGAAGTGATCGTTGACCTTTTCCAGTCCATCAAGACTTATGCCGACATAGGAGACACCAGCATCTTTTAATGTCACGGCCTTTTCTTCATCAATAAGGATGCCATTCGTAGAGATAACTGCCCTCATGCCCCTATCCACAGCATACCTGGCGAGCCGAGTCAAATCATGTCTCAGCAAGGGTTCCCCTCCGGAGAACAGAATAACTGGCACCCCAAAGCTGGCCAGGTCATTGAGTAGATTGAGGCCTTCCTCTGTTGTTAATTCCCTTTCATGGCTTCGATGGACTGCCCTGGCATAACAGTGGATACAGTTCAGGTTACAGATCCTCGTGACATTCCAGACGACCACTGGTTTCTTATCAGAAGAAAACTGAAGCAGGTGTGCCGGTAGATCCTTTGATTGCCTGCCATATCTGATAGGATCAGATGGTTCAACTGTTCCGCAGTATAATTTTGATATGCCGATCATATTCTCTCTCTGGCAAATCTCTTCATAAAGCCTTTATATTCCATGCCATTGTTGGGCCTGTCAAGGAATTTATTGCGCCTTGGAAAGCCACGTCCTCACCAAAGACCTTTGAGGAATA
>JABXJY010000148.1 GCA_013375385.1 Desulfobacterales bacterium | reverse complement strand
ATCAAGGAGGATTGGATCAAGGCTGGCAACCTTGGCCAGTTTTGCGGCAGTATCCATCTCGCCAAAGAGATCAAGGTTATTGTTGGAGGCACAACCGTCTGTTCCAAGACCTACAGCTAAGCCTTTCTCCAACATTGTGGCCACCCCTGCTATACCCGAGCCAAGCTTCATATTGCTCTCCGGGCAATGGGCGATCTTTACCTGTCTCTCTGCCAAGAGATCTATCTCCTTTTCACTCAGGTAAATGGCATGGGCAGCGATTAAATTGCTGTTTAAAAGGCCCAGATCATCCAAATAGAAGACTGGCCGTAACCCCGTCCTTTTCTCTAGCTCTTCAACCTCCTCCTGGGTCTCAGAGAGGTGTGTCTGGAGGGGGGAGCCAAATCGAGCGGAGATCTCATGGGCCTTCTGCAATTTTTCTTCCGAGCAGGTAAGCGGGCTGTGACAGAAGATCCCAGGCGTAACGAGATCGGAGAAATCTATCCATCGCTCCAGGAAGGCCATGGCAAGATCCAGATTCTCTTCTGGATCAGGTACGCCAGGGGCAGGAAAATCAATAACACCTTGAGCCACGAGGGCCCGTATCCCTGCCTCATTGGTTGCCTTGACGATCTCATCAGCAAAGAAATAGCCATCAACAGACGTGGTGGTACCCGATGCGATCATCTCCAGACATCCAAGAAGGGATGCCCAGTAGACGGTGTCCGGGTTGAGATGTTTTGCCTCGGCCGGGAATATGTGGTCAAAGAGCCACTTCTTTAAGGGAAGGTCATCAGCCATGCCCCTGAAGATCGTCATGGGAGAGTGACCATGGGTGTTTATGAGGCCGGGTAAGACAATGGCATCCTCGGCATTGATGATCTCACCTGCCTCAGGTAGTGGACTATCTTGACGGGCAGAAACCTCCTCAATGCTATCACCCGAGATTATTACCCTGGCACCATGCATGGGTTCTTCCCCGTCAACCATGGTCAAGAGGGTGCCCCCTTCTATTATGATGTCAGGCTTGCTTTTGCTTTCCGCCATCCTTTTATCTCTCACAGAGTCCCCAGAGGCCCAGAGTTTTTAGTTGAATTCCTGACCCCGGTTAAATAGGCCCGCCCTGTGGAATCCCCCGTAGGGGGTTCCGCCTAACGGCGGAAATTCCACAGGGCAAGCATTTAACGGGGCAAGAAGGAGAATTCAACTAAATCCAAACCCCGTTCTTTTGCGGGATATGGATACAGGACTATAGTATACCATGACAGCAGTACTATTCATTACCAAGAGTACCGCAACAAGGCTTATCAATGTCCACCTTCGGTGGACTGATTGTTTGTCCTGATTTTTCCTCTCGAAAAATCAGGACAACATAACAACTATCTCAGCGATCCCTGCCCGCCATCGCTCTCGCCTGCCCGCTCGTGCCTCGCAGTGGCAGGCGGGCTCAGGCGAGGCAGGCGGGTCTGTGGGCTCTAGTGACCGGAGGGAGCGAGCGAGAGAACACATTAATAAAACAGTTTAATCCACTATCTAACCTGCAGAGCAAACCCTGGACCACCAGCACAGCTGATGGTTTATGGTATTAAATAATTTTACTCTGTTGAGTTTTTTGTTTATAGAATAACATAATCGGAAGCAAAACCATAATCAGGAATGAACCACCCTGCAGCAAGCTGCAGCGTATCCGATATCAAACGCCCCCTCCCTTGACGGGAGGGGATAAAGGGGAGGGTGAACAAACATTTTATCACCCCCACCTACCCTCCCCCATCAAGGGGGAGGAACTATACGGTAACCCTGTAGCCCCGCTGAGCCGGGATTTCCGCAAGGCTCCAACAAGCTACAGGGAATTATCAAGTTCAAGGAAGTGCAAATATGGCCGTTGTGGCTCCTTTCAGAGGGATAACCTATAATTTTGATAAGATAACAGATATTGCGAGGGTAGTAGCTCCACCCTATGATGTCATTTCAGATAGAGACCAGGAGAACTGCTACCAAGAAGATCCGTATAATGTTGTCCGGCTCATTCTGGGAAAGAAAAAGATCGGCGATTCCGATTGGGATAACAGGTATACCAGAGCAGCAGATCTCTTTAAAAGATGGGAGTCCGAGGAGGTTCTCATCAGGTCTCAACTTCCCTCTCTGTATCTCACCTCCCTTGAATATGAATCGCCGGATACGATGGAGACAAGAACTCGATGGGGATTTATAGCCCTGGTCCGGATAGAAGAAAATAATTCCTCGGTAATCCTCCCTCACGAAAAGACCTTTTCTTTTCACCGAGAAGACAGGCTGAAGCTGATGAGGGCATGCAATGCCCAACTGAGCCCGGTATTTAGTCTCTATGAGGATGAAGGCAATGTTATTGCTGGCATATCTGAGAAACTAAAGGATTCTCCTCCCACCGTATCCTTCAGGGACAGAGACGGATGTTACTACAAGATGTGGGAGATCAACAGTGGTTCGATCTTATCGGATATTGCTTCAAGGATGTCATCAAAGTCCATTGTAATTGCCGATGGCCATCATCGCTACGAATCAGCCCGAAATTTTAGAAACCTGATGAGGGCCAGGTATGGAGTTCATCATTCTGGCAGGACATATGAGCATGTAATGATGTATCTGACCAACATAGCTGACAAGGGGCTGGCTATCTTACCCTATCACCGGCTATTTAACTCCTACCCGGATTTCAAGACGAAAAAATTTCTTTCCTCTGCTCGCAAGTGGTTTGATATCCTGAAGTTCCCTTTTTCGGCTAACAATCGGGAAAAGATAATAGGAGTTTTCCTTGATCAGTTGAGAGAGCATGGCCGCAACAAAACCGTTATTGGTTTTTATCACTCCGGATCCAGAAATTATTACGTGCTGTGTTTGAAACCAGGGGCCAGGCAGGATTTAGGTGATGATTTGCACCCCTCACTCAAGAAACTTGATGTCTTAGCCCTCTCTCGCCTCATATTTCAACGGACACTCGGCTTTACAATGGATGATCTGGATGATGAAAGGATAATTCAATACGAGAGCAACACCAACAGGGCTCTATCCTCAGTGCTCTCCGGAGATTATCAGATGATCTTCCTCGTTAATCCCACAAAGATTGGACAGATCCTGGAGGTAACCGGAAACTCGCTTCTCATGCCCCGAAAATCCACCTGTTTTCATCCCAAGGTCTTGACTGGACTGGTATTCAATAAGATAGATCCCTCTGAGATGATTTGGATACCCCGACGGTAAAGGATGATGGAGTTGAAGATTAAAGAACATGAGACAATAGATACCTTTCTCAATGGAAAGTTGAGCATCATCCAGTCTCGGCAGGGATATAGATTCTCTGTGGATGCCTTACTGTTAGCCGGATTTGTCTCCATAAAGAGTGAGGATTTTGTTGTTGATCTCGGTGCTGGCTGTGGAATCATCTCCCTCTTTTTGGCTTCAGAAAGGGAGGTGGGTTTTATTGTTGGCCTTGAGCTTCAGGAGGAGTTGGCCTCTCAGGCTAAGAGGAATATCGTGCTTAATGAGTTCGAAGATAAAATAGCCATAATCCAGGGAGATCTTAGACATCTGCCTGTGGCACCGGGATTTGCCCATGTAGTTGTATGCAATCCACCCTACAGGCAAGAAAAAAGCGGCCGGATCAATCCTGACTTCAGCAAGGCCATTGCCAGGCATGAGTTAGCAGTCAGTCTGGATGACATTGTGGCTGCAGGCAAGACGCTCCTCAAACCAGGTGGTAGACTGGCCTTGATTTATCCGGCAAATAGGTTGACAGAGATTCTTGAAAGGATGAGAATCCAAGAGCTAGAGCCTAAAAGACTCCAGATCATCTTTCCGGATTCCGCCTCTCATGCCAAGCTCGCAATGATCGAAGGGAGACTACAGGGAAAATCTGGTTTGAAGATCCTTCCCCCCATATTTGGGCAAGATCGTTTCTCAATCTGAAGGGCTTTCTGAGTCCTTCTTTGCTGCTAAAATCATAATCTGACGTAAGGATGAGCGGAGCTCCTTATCCTCGATCCGGGCTATGATTTCCTCCATCTTCCTTTGCCTCTCTGGGGTAAGATCCTGAATATGCTCTTGCTGAGATTTCTTCTTGCTTATCTGTCTCCTATCTTGAGGTGTACCCACTCTGAACCGTATCTTCTTTATGGCCTCCCTTTGAAGCTTTCTGTTAAGGCTTTCCTTTATTGCTTCAGCCTTGAACTCTAACTCCTGCACCCATACGCTATCAGTAACCTTGACCAATAATACCCCTTTTTTGATCCATGAGGGCCGGGCATGCTTTGCGATTGTTTTACCAACAACACCATCCCATAGTCTCCAGATCCTTATACCATCAAAATCTATGGGTAACGCAGATGTTCCTAAGATGTCATCTATTACCTCTTTTATATGGGTGAATGATTTTTTATCCCGCCTCATGTATTCATCCTCAAGATATACTGACAATAACAAATATCATCCATTTTATTGCTTGACACAACCCTTTTTTTCTATTATCATTTGTATTACAATTTATCAGGAGGTTACAAGATATGCCTTGGGATTGGGACAAGCTGCAAAAGCAAAAGATGGGCAGAGGTGGTAATCCGCCCCAGATGGATGAGGTCCTTAGTAAATTCAGAGGAATAAGGGGTAAATTTCCTGGGCTCTGGATTATAATTGCAATAATCATTCTCTTAGTTGTTTTATCCTCAGCCTTTTATACCATTGGTGTCAATGAGGTGGGTGTAATACAGAGGTTTGGCGAATATGCCCGAACAACATCTCCGGGACTACATTTAAAACTCCCGCGGGGAATAGAAAAACTAACAAAGGTACCGGTGAGGCTTGTCAAGAAAGAAGAATTCGGGCTGAGGACCATAAGGGCCGGTGTCAGGACCCAGTATGCCAGGGGTACCGCGTATCTCAATGAGTCCCTCATGCTTACCGGTGATCTCAATGTAGCTGTGGTCCCATGGATCGTGCAGTACAGGATCAAGGATCCCTATAAGTATCTCTTCAAGGTCAGGGATGTGAATGCTACCCTGAGGGATTTGGCTGAGTCCACCATGAGACTGGTGGTGGGAGATAGAAGCATCAATGAGGTAATCAGCAAGAGGGAGGAAATCGCTGACCAGGCGAAGGTCCTCCTACAAAAGGAATTAGATGAAGCGGAAACCGGCATAAATGTGGTCACCATTGAGATGAAAAAGACAAATGTCCCCGAGCCGGTTCAGCCATCCTTTAATGAGGTTAATCAGGCAACTCAAGAAAAGGAGAGGATGATCTACCAGGCCAGGGAGGAATATAATAAGGCCATTCCAGCGGCCAAGGGAGATGCTGAGAAGACCATCAAGTCTGCCGAAGGGTATGCCCTTGACAGAATCAACAGGGCCAAAGGCGATGCAGCCAGGTTTCTGTCTCTCTATGCCGAGTATTCAAAGGCAAAGGATGTAACCAGGAGAAGGCTCTATCTTGAGACCCTGAAGGATCTCTTTCCGAGACTGGGTACCAAGTATATCATTGATGAAGACCAAAAAAATGTCCTCCCTTTACTTAATTTAGGGGTGACGAAGGGGGCTGAGTGATGAAAGTCAAAGTACTAATCGGTTTGATCGTTATCATTATCTTTATCCTCTTCGGGGCGGTCTATGTTGTGGACGAGACTGAACAGGTGGTCGTTACCCAGTTTGGTAAGGCCATCGGGAAGCCAAAAAAGGATCCCGGTCTATACTTTAAGATCCCTATTATTCAGCAGGCAAACTATTTTCCAAAAAACCTTCTTGAATGGGATGGGGATCCCGGTCAGATCCCAACCCTGGACAAGACCTTTATATGGGTAGACACCTTTGCCAGATGGAAAATCGTTGATCCCCTGAAGTTTTTTGAGACGGCCAATAATGTGGTTAACGCCCTTGGCAGGCTGGATGACATTATAGATCCTGCGGTAAGGAACTTTGTTACCTCTTACCCCTTAATCGAAACCGTGAGGATGACCAACAGGGAACTGGATATCCGTGAGGCGGGAGTGGATGAGGTAAAGGAAATAAGTCCCCTGGGTGAGGTCAAAACAGGGAGGGCCAAAATTACACAGGGAATCATGGCACAGGCACAGCCAAAGCTGGCCAAATTCGGCATAGAACTGGTAGATGTTAAGATAAAGAGATTGAATTATGTAGAACAGGTGCAAAGATCGGTCTATCAAAGGATGATTGCAGAGAGGAAGCAGATAGCCGAGAAGTTCCGATCTGAAGGCAAAGGAGAGGCGAGAAAGGTAGAAGGCGATAAAGAAAAGGAGATGAAAAGGATCACATCCGGGGCATACAGAAAGGCCCAGGAGATAAAGGGGAAGGCAGATGCCGAGGCCACAAAGATTTATGCCCAGGCCTATGGACAAGATCCTGATTTTTACTCCTTCATTAACACACTCGATATCTATAAAGAGACCCTGGATAAAGACAGCACCCTTGTCCTTTCAACTGACTCAGAGTTTTTTAAATATATGAAAGGCTACATGGGAGAGAGATAAATGAGGGCTTGAAAATGGTAAGAACAGAGATATCACTCTTTTTGAAGAATATTCCAGGGGAATTGGGAAAGCTTGCCAAGACACTGTCTCAGGCGGGAATCAATATCGATGCCCTTACCATCCAGGATGCATCTCAGTATGTTCAGGAACTCTTCAGGGCCAGAGGAAAATCGCTGAAAAGGATCGCCCCTGCTGCCAGCTATGGATCAATGAGGAAAGATTCGGCAGAATTCGCCCTGATCAGGCTCCTGGTGGATCAGACTGATAGGGCAGTTGATCTCCTAGCCAAGGGTGACTACATCTTTGACGTGATGCCGGTTATTGCCCTCACGATTGACAATAAACCTGGCACCCTTGCAGAAATGGCAGAAAAGTTTGGCAAGGAAGGGATAAATATCAACTATGTTTACGGTTCTGCTATCCCGGGTGACGAAAAATCCCTGTTTATATTCTGTC
>JABXJY010000418.1 GCA_013375385.1 Desulfobacterales bacterium | reverse complement strand
GGACCTCTTCCACCTCGCGGGGCCAAACCTTGAACCCAGAAGCATTGATGAAATCCTTGAGCCGGTCAACCACATAGAAGTAACCTTCATCATCCATGCGAACTACATCTCCGCTTCGGAACCATCCATCCTTGATCGCCTCAGCCGTGGCTTCCGGGTTGTTCAGGTATCCCTTCATAACCTGGGGCCCACGTATCAGTAGTTCTCCTTCCTCGATTCCTGATACTTCCTCACCCGTTTCAATATCCACAATCTTTGCATCGGTGTCAGGCAGGGGGATTCCAATCGAACCAGGTTTCGGACAGGTAACCGGATTTGCAACACACAGGGGACTGGTTTCAGTGATGCCATAGGCCTCCACAAGGACCTCTCTCTTGGCCAGTCTGTCAAAGGCCTCCTTGATCTGTACAGGAAGTGGAGCGGCACCGGTTCTGCATGCCTTCAGCGAGGTATAGTCACAACAGCTGGCCTCCTTGTCATTCAATAAGGCCGCACACAGGGTGGGAACGCCGAACAAACGGGTGGCCCCATATTTTTCAACAACCTTGCCCACTACGGGAGGATTGGCCCGCTGCATGACCAGCAAAGTTGCCCCACTGTAAAGAGGAACGTTCATTACACCAGACATACCTCCGCTGTGGGACATGGGAATCACACAGACGCATGTCTCATCTCCAGGCTCGAAGGCATACCATTCCGCAAATTGTATGGTATTCGCTACAATATTTCTATGGGTAAGCATTGCGCCTTTTGGCTCACCCGTGGTTCCTCCGGTATAGAGGATAACTGCTATATCATCTTTGGGGTCGACTGCAAAGTCAGAGGGAGGTTTCCCCTCATTCTTCAAAAGGCTTTCAAAGCGAGGTACGTCTTCAGGTATATCGCCTCCAGGGGACCCACCAACGGGGGCAACGACTATCTGGATGTTATGAGCCTCACACGCCTTTCTTAGGTCAGGAAACATTCGCTCAGCTATAATAACCATCTTGACACCGGAACTAACGAGTGTCTTTTCTAGCTCTGACCCCTTAGCCATTGGACTGTTGGGAACTATGGTAGCACCTGCCAACCATATCCCGTAATAGCTCTGGATTATGGCTGGACTATTGGGAAGCACGGTAGCAATCCGGTCGCCCTTTTTAACACCCAGGTCTCTCAAACTGACTGATAAGGCTACTGCACTATCGTATAGTTCACCATAGGTGAGGCGGCTAATCTCACTCATGTCCTCATAATCAAGGAATACGACGGCATCCTTGCTGTCAAAACGGCCGAGATTCCGCTCCAAGATCCACCAGGCAGGTACATCTGGATAATCGAGTGAATAGGCAAGATGCGGAGGCCATACCTTATACCACGGCCTCCAGTGATCGACGTTAGCTTCCGTCATTACAATCCCTCTCCCCCTGCGTCCTTACAAGCTTCTGCTCCACACACACGGGACCAGATTCGCCAAAAGAGGATAACAAAAACCAAAGAAAAGTAAAGGAATTATTTTGCAGCCTCAGGGTCTCCTACATAGTAGTGGTTAATCGCCTTAAGATTGTTGTCTAATTCGTACACCAGGGGAATACCCGTTGGGATGTTGAGACCAACAATCTCCTCCTTGGGGATATTGTCCAGGTACATGACCAGTGC
>JABXJY010000147.1 GCA_013375385.1 Desulfobacterales bacterium | reverse complement strand
ATCAGTATAGGATAAGGCTGGTTGTGTGTCAATGAAAAGGCATCGCCATCCCTTGTGCTTTTTCCTTGACCCACACGTCCGTTTCCCCCTATACTTGTCCACTGGAAAGTGAGTCCTTATCAGGTCAAGCTCGTAGGGAGATAAACCGAATATGGTAAATAAGATTGTCGAAAGCGTTGAGGAGGCGGTCGCCGACATCCAAGACGGATCGGTGATATGCATCGGGGGATTTGGATATGCCGGAACACCTTTTTGCCTCATCAGGGCCCTTGCAGATCGCAAGCCCACACCCAGAGATCTCACCCTGGTGGGTGTGGCTACCAGACAGGTTGACTACCTGGTGGCGGTGAAGGCTGTGAAGAAAGTGATCACGACCTATCCGGGATTTCCAACGTACCTTCGATCCCTCATAGAGCCGAAAGATCCCCTGATCCAGGCCTATAAGAGGGGGGAAGTGGAGGTTGAGGTTATTCCACAGGGGAACATGGTGGAGAGGCTTCGTGCCGCAGGGGCTGGAATTCCCGCCTTCTATACTCCCATAGGGGTGGGGACGGAGCTGGGTGAGGGGAAGGACACACGTCTCTTCGATGGGATCGAGTGTATTCTGGAGAAGGCCTTGAAGGCAGACTATGCCCTCATAACGGCCCATAGGGCTGACAGATACGGAAACCTCGTCTACCGGGGAACTGCCCGAGGCCACAACCCCATTTATGCCATGGCCGCCGACATTACGATTGTGGAGGTGGATGAGGTGGTGGATTTGGGGGAACTTGCACCCGAGGCCGTGGTTACCCCCGGGATATTCGTGGATTGCGTGGTCAAGGCCCCCAAAACGGAACCCTATCAGTACTTCAGGGACTTCTTCTATGAAGAGATGAAGGATTACCTGGACTACGCTCACGCCAAGAGGAGGTCTTGATATGAGTGAGAAAGGGCTCACCCGGGAGCTCATGTGTTTACGGGCCGTAGAGGAGTTGCGGGAGGGGATGTATGTGAACCTGGGAATCGGCATTCCCACCCAGGTGGCCAATTTCATACCGGATGGCATGGAGGTGTTTCTTCACGCGGAAAACGGTGTTCTCAACTACGGAGGCATCCTTTCCGAAGAGGAGAGCGACCACGAATATGTGAATGCAGGGGGCCAGCCCATATCTCTGAAGACCGGGGCGTGTCTGTTTCACACAGCCGATGCCTTTGCCATGATGCGAGGGAGGCGTCTGGACATGAGCATCATTGGTGCCTTTCAGGTGTCTGAGAAGGGGGACGTGGCCAACTGGAAGACAAAGGGGGACCCACTGGGCACGGTAGGGGGTGCCATGGACCTTGCCTTTGGGGCAAAGAAGGTCATGGTCCTGATGGAGCACACGGAGAAGGATGGTACGCCCAGGATTGTGCGTCAGTGCAGTTTGCCTGTTACGGGAAGGGGTGCGGTAAACGCCATCATCACCAATTTGGCGTATATCGAGCTGGTCCCCGAGGGACTGCTCCTGAAGGAGGTGGTGCAGGGAGTCAGTTCCGAGGAGATTCAGGCTCTCACGGAACCTCGACTCATCATCGCTCCAGAGCTCAAAGAGATGAGTCTGTAAAACGGCCAGTGACGGAGAATCTATCCGTTAGAACGTTGCCCTCGGGCGGCGTGAAATGACAGTGGTTTTTTCACGGGATCCTGAAAGCTGTTAACCAAGAGACTCATAAACCAGAAAAGACCCCAAGGCCGCACTTTACCTCCAAGTGCCACGGGCGGTAAGCCCGTGGGTATCTACTAATCGCGATGATGGCGGTGATTGTTCCACTCTTTTCCTTCCCGGCTGCCGTTGCCCTCGCGGACATACCGCATTTTAGATATTTGACAACTTCTTCAGGAACCTCCACGACGATATCCACGGCGTCGTCTCTGGCGATTGTTGCCACGGTTTTCCCTGGTGAAAGCCATTCCCCTCGTGCAACATGTTTCTTGATTATCACGCCGTTAAAGGGTGCCCTGATGACCGTTTTCTTCAGTTCTATTTCAAGGTGCTCAACCTCCGCTTTGAGGGCAGCTGACTTCTTTTCGAGACCCCTCACTTGGAACCTCTGATCGTCATAAGCCTTTTCCGCGACGATCTTTTTTTTGTAAAGACTCTCTGCCCTCTCCAAATCTTTTCGCTCCCGTTCGAAATCCAACAGTACCTGTTCATATAGTGCCACTTTTGCTTGAAGCTTCTTTTCGAGAAGATCCGAATCGAGCTTGACCAGCACTTCCCCCTTTTTTGTTCGCTGTCCCTCTTCAAATTGTATGATCTCTACCGATCCGCCTACCTCTCCGGAAAGATCTGAGACCTCAAGATAGTAAACCGTTCCGATAAATTCCGCCTCCGGTGCGAGCCTGCCGGTTGTAACTTTCGATACAACGACATTTGCAGGCGGCATCTGTTGTTTCTCTTTATTCTCAGCAGTTGAAAGGGTCGTAAGTACAAATATCAAGATGAGGAGTATCAAGATGGTTAGATTAATTCTCTTAATCGTTATTGACATCCGGCTGCCCTACCTTTTTTAATGTGGCATCATGCCCTCTTTGATCAAAGGTTTCAACCTTTTTTTGAACGGCTTTACCGAAGATATCTTTCTCAATACCGCTCTTTCCTCTCAAGAAATTGCGAAACAGAAAAGCAATGAAGGCCAAAAAACCTATGACTGCCAAATCAAGTCTATGCTTTTCCCACCTGAAAAACGTTATGGAGCCAAGGTAAATCCTTCCATAAACTCACCACTCTCATTTTCTTGGAATTATAGAGACTTAGCCAAGGCATCATGCAATTGATCATTATTGACACGCAACCGTAATATCGCTATACTCGCTCATTAGTCTGACCATACTCTGATCTTTATACCAGGGAGTCTACCATGAGAATTGAGGATGTGGTGGAGTATCTATCGCAAGCTCGCATTATCGATCTTTCCAAGAAGGTAACACCCGGAAAGGCAGAAGGTCCTCTAGATACCGGGAAGCGGAAGTATGAAATCAAACCTTTTACCTTTCCGCCGGGAGAGATCATGCATAACATCGAGATGGAGAGCCATATCTCTACCCATGTGGAGGCTCCTTCTCACTTCGTCCCGGTGCGGCACGGAAGAAGTGCAAAAGATATCAGCGATATGACGCTAACCGCGTTCTTCGGCATGGCTATTGTGGTGGACTGCAAAGATCTAGCCCCGAAAACTCCTATTAAAGGGGAGATCCTGGAGAAATTCCAGATCAAAGAAAAAGACATCGTCCTCATTGGGAGGTGCCCGCATCAGGGAAAGGATCGATGCTATTTGGCCAAGGAAGGTGCCGAGTACCTGGTGCAGAAGAAGATCAAGCTGGTTGGCATCGATGACACCGTGTTTCCCGAGAACCCGGAATTCGCCGGAAAGGACTTGAATAGGTATTTCACCCATGATCTCATGCTCTCCAGTGAGATTCCCATCATCGAGGGATTGGCCAACTTGGGCGAGCTGAAGAAGCAGAGATTCCTTTTCTTCGGTTTCCCAGCGAAAATGGGTGGCCTGGAGTCTTTCCCGATTCGGGCCGTGGCGATTGAGGGAATCGAGTAAGGGGAGATCGGGTCGAAGGGGATCGGACACCCCCCAGAAGACCTTCCAATACGGTTTGTAAGGTATACTTTGAACTGTGAAAATGCGGACTTCCGGGAAGAGGCGGTTGTGTGTCAATGAGAAGGCATCGGAAGATATGCAGGTGCCCCAATAGCTCTGCCGCAGGCGGACCTGCTAGAGCCCCAGGTACGTTTTACGAAGGACCTCGTCTTTGAGCAATTGCTTGCCTGTACCTTCGGCGATGATCTTGCCCGAGGAAAGGACGTAATTACGGGAGGCCATTTTGAAGACCGTGCTGACTTCCTGCTCAACAAGGAGCAGGGTGATTCCAAGATTGCGGATCTCACCAATCTTTTCAAACACCTGTCTCCGCAAAATAGGGGCCAGGCCGGTAGAAGGCTCATCAATACACATCAGTTTGGGCCGGGACATCAATGCCCTGCCGAGTGCAAGCATCTGCTGTTCCCCGCCGGATAGGGTTCCGGAGATCTGATTGGATCGCTCTTTCAGCACAGGGAATAATTGATAGACTTTCTCAAGGTTATCTTGCGCTTCTTTCTTCTCCTTTAGCAGGTAAGCACCGGCATACAGATTATCGATAACCGTCATTTCACGAAATGGCCTTCTTCTTTCGGGACAATGAATCAAGCCTCTTTCAACAATCTCATGGGCAGGTATCTGATCTATTCTTTCCCCGCCAAAGGTCACCGTACCCTCGATAGTTACGTCTCCACCGGTTGACCGACGTGTGATCTCCCTTTCCCAGGCGACCAGCCCGGTAATTGCCCTGAGCAATGTGGATTTGCCGGCCCCGTTGGGCCCCACCAGGCTCACCAATTCCTCCCTGTCAACACCCATGCTCAGGTTGTTGATGATCATGGCCTTGTCATAGCAGACCGTCAAATTGGTCACTTCCAGCAGCAACGTTAGATTCCTCCTTCGCCGAGGTAAGAGCTGACAACCTCTTTGTTATTCACCACCTCTTCCGGGGTGCCGTCAGCGATAATTACCCCGTAGTTGAGCACGATGATTCGATCTACAATCTTCATCAACTGCTGAAGCTTATGCTCGATGATAATCATGGCCGGTCCTTCGCTGTGCAATCGACCGAAACGGCCTCCCTTGTGCAGCCTTTTAATGGATTTGCCCATAAGATCCGTTTCAGCAGGACTCAGCCCCCCGAAGGGCTCGTCCAGAAGAAGCAATTCCGGCTCTGTGGCCACGGCCCTGGCAACCTCCAGACGCTTGAGATCGCCCTGGGAGAGGGTGGAGGCCTTTTCCAGGGACATATCGGAGATGCCCGCAAATTCCAGGGCATCCATAGCCTTGGCCTCGATTCTCTTGACCCATTCACCCCTCTTCATGGCCCGGGGGCACAGACATGAGACCATGACGTTGGCAATAATGGGGAGACGGCGAAAGGGCCTCATATTCTGGAAGGTGCAGGCTATGCCCAGGTTTATGATATCCCAGGTCTTGAGCCCCACAATGTTCTTGCCCTTAAACCGGATGCTCCCCGAATCAGGTTTCAAAATGCTGGTTATGAGCCGCACCAGGGTGGTCTTGCCGGCACCATTAGGGCCTATCAAGCCCAGCACTTCGTCCCGGTTCATAGAAAAACTGACGTCATCGACAGCTCGCAGCCCCCCGAAGTTCTTAATGAGCCCATCCAGTTCCAAGAAGGGTTGGCCCATATCAGCTTTCCTCCGCCTCTTCCCTCAGCTCCCGGCGGGAGACCTTTCCAACGTCTGTCTTGGGAAGCTCTCCCCGGAATTCTATGATCTTGGGGACCTTGTAGTGAGCCAGATTTTCACGGCAAAACTCCACAATCTCTTCTTCAGAGATCTTGCCCCTGGCTTCACTCTGTAAAACCACGTAGGCCTTTATCAACTGGCCCACCTTGGGATCCGGTATACCAACCACCCCGGCGGCCTTGATCTGTGGATGTCTATAGAGTACCTCTTCCACGTGTCGAGCAAAAACCGAATAACCTTTATACTTGATCAGGTCCCGTTTACGATCAAAGAAGTGAAAATATCCTTCCTCATCCATCCTGACCAGATCACCGGTTCTAAGCCACTTTTTTCCGTCAATCTCTATAATGGCCTCCTCTGTCTCCTCAGGTCTCTTCCAATAGCCTTGCATCATGTTGGGGCCGTGGAGGATTAATTCGCCCACTTCGTCTATCCCCTTGAATCCCGTACCATCGACATCCACAACCGCGGCGGTGACTCCAGGGAGGGGCACCCCAAAGGAACCGGTCTTGGGTCGATCAAAGGGGGTGGAGTGACTGACGGCAGTGGTCTCGGTCATGCCATAACCTTCCAGTATCTTGGCCTCCGTTCGCCTCTCCCAGTCTTTAATTGTGGATTCATGAAGGGTATCGGCACCGCAGGCGATCAATTTAAGTCGCTTCCAGTTGACGCGGTCTGTTTTTTCATACTCCTTGAGGTATTCAAACAGGGTAGGGACGCCATAGAAGCCGGAGGCCTGGTAGCGTTCCATGGCCGAGAGGATATCATCGACATCAGGGGTGGTGAAAAGAACAAGGGTGGAGCCCTGAACCAGGCCATTGAGCATCACCACAACCTGCCCATAGATGTGAAAGAAGGGCAAGAAGGCTATGACCACCTCCTTACCCTCCTCAAATATAGGCCAGAAGGCGACCGTCTGGGCCTGAAGTGAGACTATGTTGTAATGAGTCAAGATGGCCGCCTTAGGGAGTCCGGTGGTTCCTCCGGTGTAGGGTAGGACGGCGATATCTTCCCTGGGCTGAATCTCGATTTGGGGAGGCCGTGGTGGATATTTCTTGATCAGGGTCTGAAACTGAAGAAGGCCGGCCTCTTCAATATACTTTGGAGTTGGTACGTGCATTTCCCGATAGACCTTTCCCAGGGCGCTCTTGCCCAGCAGCTTCTTGAGTGCGGGGAGGTACTCAGCGATATTGGTCAGGATCACATTCTTGAGGGAAACGCCGGTCTTCTCTACGTTATCATAGAGGATATCCTGGCAGATAATCGTCTCGGCCTCGCTGTCCTCAAGCTGATGCTTTACCTCCTTACTGGTATAAACCGGGCTGATGGGAGTGACCTTGGCCCCTACCTTAAGCGCGGCAAAATACGCGATCACGTACTGGGGACAGTTTAAAAGGAATAAGGCCACCGTGTCACCCTTGGAAACACCCAGGTCTGCCAGGGCCGCGGCGAACCGGTCGATCAATTCTTTGAGCTTCTTATAGCTGATCTTATTGCCGTAAAAGATCAGCGCGGTCTTGCTCGCGTATTTATCCGCCATCTGGTCAAATATCTCAGGTACGGATATCTCGGGAACATCCACTTCACTGGGAACACCCTCCGGGTAATACTTCAGCCAGGGTTTCTCCATGTATAATGCCTTTGCATCCATATTCTATCCTCGCAG
>JABXJY010000146.1 GCA_013375385.1 Desulfobacterales bacterium | reverse complement strand
GGGGGGATTCCTTCGACTGAGCTCAGGACAGGTCCTTCGACTGAGCTGAGGACAGGTAATGCTTGGGGGTGTCTGTTAATCCCTTAACCTTATTCAAGAGCCTGCAAAAGCCGTGATCGTCCTCGCCTCCGGCGGGTCGGACATGGCTTTTTTCTTTTTGGCGATTATATAACGTGGATTATTGGATGGCCAGAAATGTCTCATGGCAAGGCCAGACCCTAAGTTCAAAAACAATACGTCAAATGGCAATAGAGTTCTGCTACAGATATAGTCCAATGACCCAGAGGGAAATAGGAGAAATATTTAGGGTGGATTACACTACGTGTAGTCAGAATCGAAAGGGACTGAATGAAAGGCTGAAGTCAAGCAGGGCGTTGAAAAATCAGTTTGAAAGGATCGACCACAGCATCTGTGGTTTGTCAGAATGAAAGAGCTGACCCCTTTCTCTTCATTGACAATTGATGCCACAATGTGGTATTTGACTTCTCTATTACGATTGAGTAACATCACTATTCCAACTCGCTGGAGTGAGCCATGAAAAAATCTTACCAGAAGGTATTGAGTACAGAGCCTCCAAGGGATGTTTATGCCCTTTTGGAGACTTTCGTATTGGTGGAGGTAATCCCATGAGCATGCAGGGCGTTAAATGGAAGCTCGGTGCTATCCTCAGTGCGGATGTTCAGTGGTTTGTCAAAATGAAAGATCTGGCCCCCTTGTCACAGCGAACTCCCTTATACCGGCCCTGTATACTCGGCAGCATATGCCTTGATTTAAAAGATGGGGCGTTGAAAAACCAAAATGAGACAAGGGGAAGTTAAGTCATGAAAGAATTTAGATCTTTTTTTGATTTGAGACAATTACACTCCTTCATCATTATTGGAGTAATTTTTTCCTCATGGATAAGTGCAAAGCCCTGCTCCGGTAAAACCTTAGTAATTGAAGAGGAAAGCAACAAACTAATCATCTGTATTTCCTCTCCGATCATATCACTGGACCCGACGAACTACAGGGACCGGAATACCCAAACGGTGCTCAAGAACATGTTTGACAGCCTCACAACCCGGGACGACAACATGAAGGTGGTGCCCCAATTAGCTGAATCATGGGAAGCGTTGGATGACACTACCTGGGAATTTAAGCTCAGGCGAGGAGTTAAATTTCACAATGGTGATGACTTTACTGCAGAAGATGTACGCTACACCCTAAAACGGGTGGTTAAGGAAGGGGCTCTCGATGGTAAAACCTCACCCCGAAAAGGTCTATTGGGTCCACTGGCTTCGGTAAGGGTAGTCGACGATTATACGGTTCAAATTCAGACAGAAAAACCCTGGGCAATCCTGCCGCTGATGCTCACATTACAGGAAATAGTGCCCAAGAACTATATGGAAGCAGTAGGCCCCAAGGGCTTTCAGATGAATCCCATCGGTACTGGTCCTTTTCGATTTGTTCGAGCAGAAGGTGAAGAATTCTTGATTCTCGAACGCTTTGCAGATTATTATGGTGGTTCTCCTGGAAATCCACCGGTGCAAGTGGCCCCGTTAAAATATCTTATTTTCAAGACCGTTTCAGAAAGAATAGAGCGGATTGCCATGTTGAAAAAGGGGGAATGCGACATCATAACCGATCTGCCGTCCGAGGCAGTGAGGATATTGGAAATGGTGCCGGGCATCAAGGTTTTAAGCCGCCCGGCTACGAGAAGCTATTTTGCTGAGATGAACTGTGCTAAATCGCCATTCAATGATCGACGGATTCGACTTGCCATGAACTATGCTGTTGACATGCATGCAGTGACCGATCACATTTTGCAAGGACATGGGAAGGTTCTGCCAACTGTTTTATTGCCAAATGCCTTCGCCTATCATGCTTCTCAGAAGCCATACCCGTATAACCCCAAATTGGCCAAAAGACTATTAACCGATGAAGGGTTTTCCATTGTAATCAATTGCACCGAAGATAACAGGCAGTTTGCCAGCATCATAGCATTTTTTCTGACAAAGGTGGGCGTGAAATCCGTGATTAATGTGGTTGATAGGGACAGGCCACGGGCTTTGGGAGAAAATGCCATATGGGACATTCTCGTCACATCATGGGGGAATTCGACGCTCGACCCTGTGGGGATTCTTGTGCCAAAGTTTAGCACCGGTGGACGGGGAAATTACTCGAATTACAGCAATGAGGAAGTGGATCGATTGCTTTCTCAAGCCGAGGGCACACTAGATCTCCGGATGAGGGAAAGTTATTACAAAGAGGTTCAGGAAATCATTTACAGCGATGTGCCTATGATTTTTGGCTATGCTGCTGAAGAGCGGTATGGTGTAAGAGAAAAGGTAAGAAGCTTTATACCTTCTCCCAGCGGTATGATGAGCATGCACGATGTTTACATAGAAGACGGAGGCTGACCTATGAATGCATTCAGACTCATATTCAAAGACAGAAGCCTTGCTTACAAGTTTACTCTATTAGCAGTCTTGCCCATCGTCATTGCCACCACGTTCATCGTCCTTTTCAGTATCAACGCTCTGGAAAAATCACTTATAGAAAAAACGATAATGCGAGTCCAAGGATTAACCAAGTTATCCGTTCTTTCCATGTCAAATTCCTTTGTCATATACAATAAGGATCTGCTCGATAACTTTGTTGACAGTTTGGCAAAAGAGAAAAACATACTTTATGCCATGATCATCGATTCCATAGACGGCAGGATCCTATCGCACAGCAATCATCAAAACGATGGCAAAATTCTTGATGATTCCACAACGAGTAATGCCCCGATTACAAATCAGACCGAATCGCAATTGATGGTTGTACAAAAACAAGAAAAACTCTATGAGATATCTGCCCCTCTGATTATTACAGGTGCAAAGTATGGCCTTGTAAGGTTAGGGTTTTCCCTGGAAGACGTCTATGAAGAGATAGCTTTGAGGAAGACCAGAATCGCCACGATCGCGATTGTCGCCATAATGCTGGGGGCGTTTTCCTCCATTCTCCTGGTCCGGATTATAAGCAAGCCAATAAAATCCTTAGCTGAACAGTCCGTCAGAATCGGTTCGGGCGACTTCGAACAGAAGATCACTTATGAGAGCAAGGACACTCTTGGTCAATTGGCACACTCTTTCAATAAAATGGCAGAAGAGCTAAAGATGAATATGAGCATGCTCCAAGAGAATGAGGCGAAATACCGCGTCCTGTTCGAATACTCTCCGATTTCCCTCTGGGAGGAAGATCTGTCCCAAGTCAAGAGGTACGTTGATGGATTGCGGGACAAAGGTGTGAAGGATCTCAAGAAGTATTTTGAGGATCATCCAGAGGAAATCAGTCCTTGCATCAATATGATCAGGATACAGGATGTGAACAGGGCCACTTTGAAATTGTATGAGGCTGATAGCAAAGAGGACTTTTTGGATCGGCTGAGAGAGATTCGGACGGAAAAGACGCACAAAATACTAATAGAAGAGGGGGTGATTGCCCTTGCCGAGGGGAAACCCGTTGAAATAGAGTGCGTTTATAGGACATTGAAGGGCAGAGAAATTACCGTTCTGGTAAGAACGGGCATCCCTCCGGGATACGAAGAAACCTGGTCCAAGGCATTTATTTCGGTCCAAGACTTGACCGAGCGGGTACGAGCCGAATTCCTGGAGAAGATGTTTGGCCGTTATCTCTCCCAAGAGGTGATGACCACGATGATCGAAAATCCTGACGCCGTAAGGCTCGGCGGAGAGAAACGCCAGGTCACCATCATGATGACCGACCTTCGTGGCTTTACGGCGCTCTCCGAGCGCCTCGAGCCCGAGCAAGTGGTTCAAATGCTCAACGCCTACTTTGAGGTCATGGTGGATGTGGCCCTCCGATACAACGGGACCATCGGTGAGATCATTGGTGACTCGCTTCTAGTCATCTTTGGTGCGCCGCAACAGATGCCGGACCGGACTCAGCGCGCCATCGCCTGTGCCATTGCGATGCAGAACGCCATGGCTGCGGTAAGGGAGCACAACCTCGCGCAGGGTCTACCGGAACTCGAGATGGGGATTGGTCTCAATGAGGCCGAGGTGATCGTGGGTAACATCGGTTCCAAAAAGCGGAGCAAATACGGGGTGGTGGGAAGCGGTGTGAACATGACGAGCCGAATTGAGTCCTACACCGTTGGCGGCCAGATCCTTGTCTCGGAGTCGGTCCGAAAAGAGGCAGGCGAGATCCTTCGGATCGACGGTCAGATGGAGGTGCATCCAAAAGGAGTCGAGGCGCCGTTTACGATCTACGAGGTCGGCGGCATCAGCGGTCAATACAACCTCACCCTTGAGGACAAAAGATCGAGTCTTGTTGTGTTGGTCCGGGAGATTCCGATTCGCTATACCGTGCTTGATGGTAAGTACCTGGGTATGGGTGAGCTCACAGGAGCGATTCTTCGGCTTTCGCGCAAGTCTGGGGAGTTGCGCCTCCAGACCCCGCCTGAGCTGCTTACCAACCTCAAACTCAATCTCGTGGACGTCAGTGAAGAGCTCTCTCGCAAGGACTTCTACGGGAAGGTGGTGGGGCGCTCCAACACCGAACCAAGCGTCTGTAGCGTGCGGTTTACGGCCCTGCCGCCGGGGATCGACGGCTATTTCCAGGCGGCTCTCGGCCAGGGAGCCCAAGAGGACGGTACGTCGCAGGGATGATGGAGATGTAGACGGAACCGATCTGCCCCCAGTATTTTATGCTGAATCGAGCGAAGAGGGTCTTGCTGTGTTTGCGACGGAATTCGGCAAGGATGGACCACCCAATCCCTCCTCATCAGGATCAAGGAAGAAAGGAGTGCTGGGATACGAAAAAGCTCAGAACGATTGAATCAATATCAAATTACGAAGCTTGGAACGCACCTAGCAGAGTTCCACAACCACTGTAATACGGTGAGAAAAGGCTGGACATTCTTAGAGGCGGGCTTCTTTCCCAAGAAACTGATAGGGCGAAGCGGCAGGGGAGATACTTGCATCGCTTCTTACATGGCCAGCAGATTGAAGGCTCCGCCCGCTGAGGAGCTGTCTGGACGGCGGCTAGTCTCAAGATGGAGGTGGAAGGGCCTTTTCGCCGGGATATCGGCGAGGTAAGAAGGTTGGTCGAAGATGGATATTGAGCAGGCTGGAATGTCCGGACATCTGCCTTTTACTTGTCATATGGCCTAAGATGATGGGCTCTAATTGCGCAAGGCGTTTCCATTGAAAAGTGGATATTGCTGAGTTAACCTTTACGTTGAATGTTATTCGGCTGCAAGGAGGGAAAACATGAAAAAGAAAGTATTTATTTTGATCATTCTGATTCTGTTGATTTTTCCTGCACTTACAGTCAAAGCCGCTGATCTTGTAGTCTATGCAGCGCTTGACCAGAAGACATCGAGAGACATAATCGAGGTATTTGAGGAACAGACAAGCTTGGATGTAGAGCTTGCCCTTCAGATTGAACAGGCAGGGACAGTAGCCTCCAAGATCAAGACGGGGGCAAAGAGCCCTCCTCGGGCTGATGTTTTTATTGGAGGTAATTCGAATATCCATGCCAGCCTGGCGGCGGAAGGATTCCTTCAGGAATATCGCTCACCTATGGTAGAGGAAGCAGGGATAGACCGAAAGTTTATGGATCCGCACGGTTATTGGTCGGGTTGGTATCTTGGAGCGATGTGTATCCTTTACAATACAAAGAGGTTTAATGAGGAGATTGCCCCAAGCGGTGTCAAACCCCCTTCCTCATGGGATGATCTTTTGAACCCTGTCTATAAGGGTGAGGTAATCACTTCAAGTCCTGCGACTACGGGAAGTGCGGTCATCATAATGGCCACCCAGATTTTCAGATTGGGTAATGTAGACGCGGGCTTCAAATACGTAGCCGATTTAAATAAGAATGTACGCCTATATACTCGTGGTTCAAATGGATCCATTGATTTGGTATCTAGGGGAGAGGCTCTTGTAGGCACGGCGTGGGGGCATGATGCGATTGCCAGAAAAACACGGGAGAACCTTCCAATAACGATCGTATTTCCGAAAGATGATGGCTATGAAATTGGAGCAGCGTCTATTATTAAGGGTTGTAAGAACCTTGCAGCAGCGGAAAAGTTTGTCGATTTTCTCCTCACCCCGACTCCCGCAGAGATTAACGCAAAGATTGGCCGGAGGTACCCGGTGAGAAAGGGTGTTGCCCTGCCCGCTGGAGTTCCTCCTTTTGAAAGTCTCAGCTTTGTCAACTATGATCACGAAATGGTGGCAAAGAATGTGGAGGCATGGAAGCAAAGATGGTCTGAACTTACAGGATATTGATTTTTCCAAGATCTAAAAGGATCCTAACCGCAGGAAGAATCTATTTTGACTGGCTTGAGCTGTGTGTGGTTGGGGTCAGATCTTTCATTTTCAAATTCGTAGCAATTCGAGCTTCAAAGAAAAGACTTTTCTCAAATCAGAAAATCCGAGCCCCTAACCTTAAGTATTTTCTTAAGGGAGGATTCTAGGCCGGGTATCATCAAGGAAGAAATCATAAGTTGCTTTAGAATCAAGGTCCCTCCTTTCGGAATGGGTGGACGGAATGGCGCGAAATACGCAGTGAAAGGGGCCAAGCCTTTTTTGAAAAGCCCTCTGCATTATTGTATAGAGGGACTCAAAACTTTTCATCCAGGGTAAAAAAAATGGGTGGTGTCCCTACTTTGTTGAAAGATAATCATGGTACACGGTAAATCAGTAATTCTCTCGTACTCCAGATGTGATCGGTTATACCAGCCGCCATAGCTGGAGTTCTCTGAACCCACCTTCTCCCATTGTCTTCGGATTCCCTACGAAGGCCGAAATGCTCTTTGACAAAGTGATAATATCCTAAGGCTAAGTAGAGCTGGGCCTCTAGTCTGCCGATGTCTTTAGAGAATCCATTGCTCTTTCGCCCCAATCTCCTTGACTGTTGTCTTAGGGTCAGGTTGTTCCGCTCTACGAAGGACATGTTGACAGTTTTGCTCACCGGGGATGCCTCCACGAGCTCCTTCACCTCCTGCTCTTTTCCAAAGATCACTTTCGTGGTGATG
>JABXJY010000417.1 GCA_013375385.1 Desulfobacterales bacterium | reverse complement strand
AAGGCCTTGGTGGACAAGTTTGAGACCAAATTGGGCCGTAAGCTGGTCCTCATGTCACAAGATACCGGCCGAGAGCTCGCTTCCCGGGCTTTCCGTATTGTTGGGATCTTCAGGGCCGAAAGGGAGGCCACAGAGAAGCAGTTCGCCTTTGTAACAATGCCTGTAGCGCAGCAAATGTTGAAGTTGAAAAAATCCATTTCCGAAGTGTCCATAATCCTACCCGTCAACCAGGAAGCGGACCAGGTGGCTACCGCCCTGCGGACCGCTTTGCCCTCCTCCGATTATGAAGTTCAGAGCTGGCAAGAGCTACTGCCCTTGGTGACCGCAGTCTTGAAGATGTATGACGGATTCATCTTCTTGTGGTTTTTAGTAGTCTTCATTGCCATGGGCTTCGGCATTGTCAATACCACACTGATGGCCGTGTTCGAGCGGATGCGGGAGTTCGGCTTGCTCAAGGCTTTAGGTATGAAGCCGTGGTGGATCATCAGAGAGGTCCTCACCGAATCATTTTTTCTCCTGATTCTCGCCATGGTCATCGGGAACAGCTTGGGCTTTTTGAGTGTTTTCGCCCTGTCTGGCACCGGTATCGATCTTTCCTCCCTCGCCGCCGGCCTGGAATTCGTCGGTATGTCTCGGGTGATTTATCCGATAATCCAGGGCAAAGACGTAATCATGGCAAATGTGGTGGTATTTATATTGGGACTTTTGGTGAGTGTGTATCCGGCTGTTAAGGCGTCTAAGTTTACGCCGGTGGAGGCCATGGCTCACACGTAAGTTGATGCGGGTTGAACAAATGTTAACCCGCAACCCGTAACTCGTAAGAGGCAACACGTTCGGAGGTTGAATATGAACATCGTAGAATGCACGGACGTTAAAAAGACTTACCGGCTAGGCAAAGTCGTAGTCCGAGCCCTCAGAGGCGTCAGCCTGTTCATAAAAAGGGGAGGCTTTGTCGCCTTGGCCGGTCCCTCGGGGTCAGGTAAGACCACCATGCTCAATGTCATCGGCGGTTTGGACTCAGCTGATTCGGGCAGTGTAATGGTGGATGGAAACGCCTTGGATGAGATGACCCAATCGCAGCTGGCCAACCTACGGTTACACAAGGTCGGGTTTGTATTCCAGGCCTATAACCTAATTCCGGTTTTGTCCGCCTTGGAAAACGTTGAATTCGTTATGCTCCTTCAGGGCGTGCCTGTAACTGAGCGCCGGAAACGGGCCAAGGCCATATTGGATGATGTGGGCTTGGAGGGCAAATACAACAGGCGTCCTGCTGAGCTCTCCGGCGGGCAACAGCAGCGGGTAGCTGTTGCCAGGTCCATTGTCTCCAACCCATCCATCGTTTTGGCGGATGAGCCTACAGCCAACCTGGATTCCAAGACCGGAAAAGGCCTATTGGAAATGATGAAGGAAATGAATGAGAAGAGAAAAGTCACCTTTATCTTTTCCACCCACGATCACATGGTCATGGACTATGCCCGCCGGCTAATCCACATCAGGGATGGCGTGGTGGTAAATGACCAGGTTAAGGAAAAGTAGGACCGGGAGTGCTTCGGGTAAGGCCAAGCCGATAAGCCTCACAATATTGTTGGAGAGCAGGCATTAATGAATGCATGAAGGATCATCTTACCCGGGCTGGGGTAAGCGTGACCATC
>JABXJY010000145.1 GCA_013375385.1 Desulfobacterales bacterium | reverse complement strand
CCTATTATCCAGTGAATCCCAACATCTACCCCAAGGGCAAGATTATCCGTGATCCCTCTGAACTCAAAGGGGGTAAGCTTGTGGGCCTGGGTCCATACAAGGTGGTTTCCTTCAAGAGGGACCAGGAAATCGTTATGGAAGCGAATCCTTATTTCTATGGAGAAAAACCCAAGAATGACCGCATCGTCATTCGATACTTTGCAGATGCTACCACGATGCGCCTTGCCCTGGAAAAAGGGGAAATCGACTTCGCCTTCAAGACACTCAATCCATCTGACATCCGCGACCTTGAAAAATCTGCCAAGATCCAGACCATCAAGGCTCAAGGCCCCTACATCCGTTACATCTGCTTTCTCTGCGATAGCCCACCCTTTAAGGACAGGGTCCTGCGACAGGCGGTTGCCGCGGCCATCGACAGGCCACCTATGCTCGGAAAGGTTTTCCTTGGACAGAATGCCCCGCTGTATTCCATGGTGCCCATGGGTATGTGGTCACACATCGATGCCTTCAAACAGGCATTTGGCGACGGAAACATCGCCAAGGCTAGAGAGCTTCTGAAGTCCCGGGGCCACAGTGAAACCAACAAATTCACCTTTGATCTCTGGTATACGCCGAGCCACTACGGGGATACCGAGGTGGATCTGGCCGCTGTCCTTAAATATCAGTTTGAGGCCACGGGTATGATGAAGGTGAATGTCAAGTCCGCCGAATGGGCTACTTACCGGGACAACTGGAAGAATAAGGTGATGCCCGCATATCTGCTGGGTTGGTATCCGGACTACATCGACCCAGATAACTACACGGCTGCTTTTGCAGGTACGGCTGGCTCCAAAGGGCTGGGGATCAACTTTTCTGATCCCTATTGGGATCTGAAGTTTGTGGATGGCCAGACGATTACGGATGCTCAAAAGAGAACGGACCTCTATGAAGAGCTCCAGACACTGTGGACCTACGAGGTTCCCACGGTAACCCTCTTTCAGGGTACGCTCTATTTGTTTGCCCAAAAAGCCATCCGTGGCATCATGCTTTCACCGACCCTGCAATTCAACTACGGCCCCATATATAGAGCCAAGTAACAGACCATTGGGTGAGGTCCGGCCATGGGGCGCGGGCCTCACCCAGGCCTTATTTTTCCATGACTTCACCTGACTGAGATCTATGAAAAATCTCGCCCGATACATCATTGCTCGATTACTCTTGACCATCCCCATGGTGTTTATTCTCCTGAGCATCGTGTTTGTGGTGCTGCGGATCATGCCGGGAGATCCGGTCTCTTCCATGCTGGGTGGCCACGCGCCGGAGAGCGTCATCGAGCTAAAAAAGGAGGAACTGGGCCTCAATCGCCCCATTGCTCTTCAATATCTGGATTACCTCTGGCAGATCTGTCGCCTGGATCTGGGCGATTCCATGGTCTTCAAACAGCGGGTAACCAAGGCGATTGCTGAAAAGATACCGGCGACAATAGAGTTGACCATATGTGGCATCCTCATCACCCTCTTCCTGGGTGTTTTCCTGGGCGCCTATGCGGCGGATAGAAGAGGCATGGTGCAGGATTACGTGATTCGGCTCTACGGCATTGTGGTCTACTGTATCCCGGTGTTTTGGATGGGCCTCATGCTGCAGCTCATCTTCGGCATCTGGCTTGACATGCTCCCCATTGCCGGCCGAACCGGCCCCAGGGTTTTTGCCTCCACATTTGAAAAAACAGGTCTTTACGTACTGGATAGCATTCTGGTAAGAGATTTCTCCGCGTTGGGTGATGTCCTCATCCATCTGGTCCTCCCTGCTTTCACCCTTGGGCTGGTCCTCTCAGGCATCTTTGTGCGTCTCACCAGGGCCAATATGTTGGACGTACTCAAGGCCGATTACATCACTGCAGCAGAGGCGAGGGGCATTCGCCACAGGAAGATCGTATACAAACATGCCCTGAAAAATGCATTCATCCCCATACTAACGATGATGGGGCTCCAGATTGCACTGCTGATGGCCGGTGCTGTTCTCACGGAAACGACCTTTTCCTGGCCTGGCATGGGACGGCTTCTGCTGGAGAGGATCTATCTCAGAGATTATCCCACCATCCAGGGCGTGATCATCATGATTGCCCTGATTGTAGCAATGGCTTCACTGATCGTGGATATCATCTATGCAATAGTGGATCCAAGAGTACGGTATTAGGAGCTCGCATGCGGTATTCACCAGCAGCAGGGATAGGTTGGGCTATTTCCAGGTGTGCAGGTCTGGGGAAGAAGTACGGCTTAGAGTGGTGGATTCTGGTGGCTGGAGCCATTATTATCCTGGCCATCGTTTCTATGGCCCTGTTTGCAGGCTCCATTGCCCCTTTCAGCCCTCATGATCAGGATACAGGACCGCAGCTCGCTCCGCCGGGAGGGGAACACCTCATGGGAACGGACAACCTCCAGCGGGATGTCTGGTCCCGGATTGTACATGGTTCGAGAACCATACTCCGCGTTGCGGTGTTGGCTGCCATTATCTCTTCGGTTCTTGGCATTACGCTTGGTCTCATATCCGGTTTTTCGGGTGGCTTCTTTGACAGGGTTCTCTCGCTCGTCATGGACTCTGTCTATTCATTTCCGGGTCTCATATTGGCCATTGCCTTTGCGGCGATGCTCGGGCCTGGTGTCATCAATATCACCCTGTCTGTAGCGGTCATTTATATCCCAACGTATTTTCGACTGGTTCGAGGCCAGACCCTCTCGATCAAGGAGGAACTCTACGTAGAAGCGGCAAAGGCGATCGGCGCCTCAGGTTCTACTATTCTATGGCAATATATCTTCCCCAACGTGATTGCCACAACGGTTGTTGTATTTAGCTTAAACGTAGCCGACGCCATTATGATTGAGGCTGCTTTAACATACCTTGGCCTCGGGCTTCCCCCTTCCATTGTGGACTGGGGCATGGATCTTTCCATGGGTAAGAAGTTCCTGCCTTCTGGCCAGTGGTGGTTGATCACCTTTCCCGGGGCCATGATTTCATTACTCGCCGTAGGGTTTACCATGCTCGGCGAAGGCCTCGCCGAGATCCTCAATCCCAGGCTTCTGGAGCGATAAGACAGTGGCAACGATTTTGGAAATTGAAGACCTCTCGGTTCACTTTCCCATCAATATTGGGACGGTCCAGGCTGTTCAGGATGTGAATTTGAGGCTGGAGCAGGGGGAGGTGATGGGCCTTGTGGGGGAGTCGGGGTGCGGCAAGTCAACCCTCGGCTTTTCGATCGTGCGGCTCCTCAGGCCCCCCGGGAAGATCGTAAAGGGCCGGATTCTCTATCATGGTCAGGATATTGTTCAGATGAGCCAGAAAGAGATCCTTTCCCTTCGTGGGAGGAAAATCGCCATGATTTTTCAGGACCCTCTAACCTCTCTGAATCCTCTTTTTCGCATTGACCGGCAATTCATAGAGACGCTTTTCACCCACGAGAGAGGACTGGACAAAAAAACGGCGTTCAGGCGGGCCGAAAAGATGCTTGAAAGCCTAGGCATCTCCCCTGAGAGGCTCTCAGAATATCCCCATCAGATGTCGGGAGGCATGCGACAGCGCATCATGATCGGAATGGGGCTCATCTTAAACTCTGATCTCCTGATCGCTGATGAGCCCACCACCGCTCTTGATGTGATCGTGGAGGCCCAGTTCCTTGATCTCTTGAACGATTTGCGCAGGCAATACAATTTGACGATCATCCTGATTACCCATAACCTGGGAAATGTTGCTCAGCTGGCCGATCGTATCACGGTCATGTATGGTGGCACCATCGCTGAGGTGGGACAGGCGAACACGATCTTCGAGGACCCCCTCCACCCCTACACGCAGGGGCTGCTGTCGTCCATACCCAACATCAAGCTTGATCAGCCTAAGTTGAAGACCATGCCGGGAAGCCCTCCCGATCTGGTCGATCCGCCGTCGGGTTGTGTCTTCCACCCACGGTGCCCCTACGATAAGGAGATTTGTAGGGTTCAAAAACCAGAGACCTTTACCGAGGACGGCCGTCTCGTCAGTTGCTGGCTATACGGGTGAGAGAGAACGTGGAAGAGTTGTTAACCATTACCAATCTGAAGAAGCATTTCCCTCTCCAAAAAGGCTTTCTTGACAATCTGCTCGCGAAGAAAAAGGGCTTTGTCAGGGCGGTAGATGGTGTATCTTTTTTCATCCAAAAAGGTGAGGTCCTGGGATTGGTTGGTGAGAGCGGATGTGGCAAGACAACGACAGGGAGGCTTATTCTGCGACTTCTGGGGCCCACCTCGGGAGAAGTTCTCTATAACGGCAAATCCATATTTTCCTATTCAAGAAAAGAGATGGAAAGGCTGAGGGAAAAGATGCAGATCATTTTCCAGGACCCCTATGCGTCTTTAAGCCCTCGCATGTCCATTGGCAAGGCGATCGGACACCCTCTGGTTATCCATAACAACTTTAGCAAGGCGGAGATACGGGAACGCTGCCTTCAGATCATGGAAAAGGTTGGCTTAACCCCTGCCTCTTTCCTGTATAAGAAGTATCCTCACCAGCTCTCTGGAGGGCAGAGGCAACGGGTCGTGATTGCCAGGGCCCTGGTGACCAATCCGGATTTCGTTGTCGCAGATGAGCCGATTGCCATGGCAGATGTTTCGGTCAGGGCGATGATACTGGAGTTGATGGCGCAACTGAAAGAGGAGTTTGATCTGACCTATCTTTATATCACCCATGACCTGGCCACCTGCAAGTATATCTGTGATCGGGTTGCCATTATGTATTTGGGCAAAATCGTTGAAATCGGCACCCTGGAAGAAGTCTTCAAAAAGCCGGCTCATCCCTACACCGCTACGCTCCTGGCGGCTGTGCCAGTGCCGGACCCCAAGTACAGGAGAACCCATCCCATCCCCAAAGGAGAGATCCCAAGCCCTATCAACCCTCCACCTGGGTGCCGGTTTCACCCTCGATGCCACTCGGCGAAATCAACGTGCAGTGTTCATGAACCTGATCTCGTCGAGGTGCGCGAAGGCCATTGGGTAGCCTGCTTTCTGTAAAGCATGGGCGCCACCCGAATTCTCGTCCCTACGTTTCAGCCCAGCCGTTTGAGAGAGGTATAGCCGGTAATGCTCCCGATGTGCCTTGGAAGGCATGTCATTTAAAATACTCATCAAAGAGGGGCACCCATTCCCGGATGGAGGGCGTATTTTCCGCCTTTCCCGTTGACCGGTACTCCGCAAACTTCAGCACTCCATTTTCATCGGCGGTGTATATGATGATAAACGGGGTCACGCCTGCCGCGGTCTTTCGAAAGTTGTCCGGATCTCCACCGCCCATATCCCCGAAAACCCTTTCGTAGAATTTGAACTGCGGGGAATTGAGATTGACAAGAACGGCAGTGACATGGGGGTAAAACTTGGCAAGGTCACGGAATTCATCTATCTCCCGTCTGCATCGTCTGCAGACCAGGGTGGCTGTAAGGAGCACCAGGCCTTTTCCCTCCACAGGGGATGTGGGCAGAAAACGGTCGAAGTTGTCATCGCGCAGGATGAAGAAGTTGCCGTACTTTTTGCCGATCTTGTAGCACTCGGTTTCAAGACCGAAGCGCTCGTAGAATCGGTGTGAAAGGTTGCCGGCAGCCCCCAGGGCCTCATCCATATCCTTCACACGAACAGAGGTAAAGAGGTTCAATTCATCTCCATACGGGAGCTCTCCCCCTTCCCCCATGGCCGCCTTTCTGATGGCCTTGGGATCGAGCGTCAGGCTCTTCCCGGCCTGATCCTTTACGGTTGTATCGTATCCGTCATTGGGGAGAACCTTCTCGCTGAGTTGAGCCAACTGAAGGAGGCTGTGGGAATCACCCGTGTAAACCCATATTCCCCGGGCTATGTCGTTGATTCGATTTCCAAAATGAACCTCAAATTCCCCCGAAGGCAAGGGGTAGACGGTCATGCTATTGATGTTTTCTTCAACACTGCCGATGCACCGCCACTCTATTCCTTTGAAAAATTCGCCCCCTTCATCTTCTCTGCCATGTTCATCACAGCGCACAGCCCCTGCCAGGCCAGTGAAGAGAAGTCCCGTATTAAACTGGCTGTACAGGGTGAGGTCAGACCGCCTTTGAGTCTCTACGGCCTCTGCTTTGAGTCGCTCAAAATGAGCCTCTGCCTTTTCATAGAGTGACGCCGTTGTTTCATCCACAGGTTCAAGGTTTTTCCATTCAGGATCGTCGAACTTGTCGCCTTTGTCCCAGAAGAGCATGTTTTCGATTTCCTCATCTGTCCCGATCCAGGATTGTATGAGGTCGATGTTATCCAGGTTCACGTTCTGCTCCATGGATTGTCTTTCCTTTGGGGAGAGTTTTGGCATCAGGGCCTTGTGCTGGGGGGTCATCTTTTCCATGAGCGCCAGTTCATGAGGGGTGCGTTCCATGGTCTTTTTCTCCTTTCCCGAAGGCGATGTTTGCCTCGCGAGTCAACGATGTAGAATATTTTGATATTAAAATACAAAAGGGTATTGTTCAAATTTATTTTATCCTATATAAAGAAAGTGGACTGATCAATGATATTCAATTTCTTGGAGAAACACATGCATATACGAAAAAAGAGATAAAGAAAAGGAGGAAATAGGTTATGGAAGTCAAGGAGACCGCTGCCTGTGGGATCTCATTGAGGGAATTTGCCGTAGAGTTTGACACCGATGAAATTGCCGATATGTTTCGAATCTTGAATTATGCCCAAAATGGGGCCGGTTCCTACGATGAGGATTTTCTGGAAGATCTTAAGGCCCAGATGGCTTACATCGTAGGCCCCTCCCTTGAGGAGGAACCACCGGAAGCAATTGAAGAAGCAACAATCCACTGGGAGGATACGGGTGCTTCATACAATTTGACCTTCAATGAGCCGGAAGGGGCAAGGCTTCTTCAGATCTTGAGCGCTGTCGAACATCCGGGGGAGGGTTTTGACAGGGAGATGAACCAGAGACTTTTGAAACAAATGATGGAGATGGCGCCTGCAGCACTCGAAAATCTGGCGGTCACCTATGGATAATCAGGAAGGAGAAGGAGCATGAACGTTATCGT
>JABXJY010000416.1 GCA_013375385.1 Desulfobacterales bacterium | reverse complement strand
CGTTTCTGAATCCCCCGGATCGATAGGGGCCCCTCCCGATAGGTACCCTTTTTGACTAAAAACACTCTCTGTGTGCTTGATGCTGGCCTTACCATAAGATAGTCGTCCAGCGCCAGGAGGGCATCATCACTGAGGTAAGCGATTCTGTCCTGTCGCCCTTTGCCATCGCGGATGGTGAACCTTCTTCGTCTGAGGTCGATGTCACCGAGGGTGAGAGCTGCCACCTCCCCCACCCGCAGGCCACAACGGAGCATCAACATGAACATGGCCCGATCTCGTAGGGTCTTGCATGCCTTGAAGAGCACGTCAAGCTCTTCTTCTGTCAGGTGCCGTGGCAGGGGCTTTGACATCCTCTGCCCATAGCCTTTTTTGACCGGGTTGACAAGCTCTTGATCCTCCTCTTGGATGAGGTAGTGATAGAACTGACGTATCCGCTCAAGGTGGCAATTAATGGTCTTCGGTTTGAGTCCTCTCCCCATGAGAAAGTCGATATAGTGCAAGATTATCCTGGGCCTGACCTCCTCAACGGCCCCGTCCAGCCACCGGAGAAACTGCCCCAGGCTTGTCATGTAGTTTTTGACCGTATGGGGTGAGTCGTTTCGTCTCTTGAGATATCGCCGGTAGTTGGTGATCCAATCGGTACGTGCCATCGATTGCCCCCTTTTCTATGATTGCCATGGCGCCAAAGTACTCCTGCTCACGGGTTTTATCGGTGAGCCTCGCATAGCGTCGGGTGACCTGGATGCTGTCATGCCCCAAGAGCTGCTGGAGGCACTCCAGGCGCATCCCCGCATTGAGAAGCTCACTGGCAAAGGTGTGTCTCAAGCAGTGCAAACTGTAGCCCTTGTGGGCCAGTCCAGCTCGGCCGAGATACCTATCAAACATCACCCAAGCACTGCTGTAGCTGAAGGTGCTTCTGCCACGGGCATAGAAGAGAAACTCCCTCTGGGAGTCCCTCCTCTCAAGCCACCTCTTCAAGGCATCTCGACAATCATCGCTGAAATACACAACTCGACCCCGGCGGGTCTTTGCCCCTTCCCAAATGGCGATTCTCCGTTCTTCAATGTTGACCTCACTGGCCCTGGTCGCAAGAAGCTCGCTGATTCTCATCCCGGTCCGCAAAAGCACCAGGACCATTGCTCGGTCCCGGACCTCCTCTATAACCGAAAGCAGCTTTTTCACATCGGCCGGATCCATGGCCCGAGGTAAATACTGAGGCAGCTTCAGCCTGATCTTTCGCACCAAAACCTCCGGAGCAACAACCTCTTCCTCAACCAAAAAGCCGAGGAAGGCATGGACTCGGTCCAGTTTCGTCTTCACCGATGAGAGCTTCAGCCCCCCATCCTGTTCGCGTTCAACGAAAGCCTCCAGATCTCGTCTGCTTACCTGCTCAAGGCGATCCTTACCGGTATCTCTCAGAAAGGCCAGGAAAAACTTGAGTGTGCTGAGGGCCTGCTGGATCGTGAGCCGCCTGAAGTTTCTGCGGACCATACCCTGCAGGTAGTGCTGAAGATGCTCTTTGCCCGGCAGATCCGTGAGAGCAAGCCCGTCAACTACCTCCCGAAAACGCTCACTCTCAGCGCCCAACTGCCAAGACGGTGGGAAACATGAATCCCTTCGCTGCAGGGCAGTACCACTAGATAAAGCAATCGGG
>JABXJY010000415.1 GCA_013375385.1 Desulfobacterales bacterium | reverse complement strand
CCCATTGCGCTAGTCATGCTCGAAATGGAACCAATGACTATGATGGGTGTGGCCAGTGGAGCGGTATTCTATAACGTCAATATACCCGCGGTTGACCATACCGATTTGAATCCAATTGAAGTTATTAAAACCGGCGATAAAGTAAGGGTTAACGGGGACACAGGCACAGTAGAAGTCTTGTGATAATCAAAAACATTTTGTGGTTTTGGCGAAGCTGAGGTTGAGTGAAGCTCATTGTTAATATCAATGGCTTATAAAATATGATATAAGGCGGACGGAATGGAAGCTATTGCTCAGTACGGCATTTCGGGTATATTTCAAGGTTCGATATACGCCCTGATAGCCGTAGGAATAGTTATAGTCTTTAAAGCTACGAAGGTATTTAACTTTGCTCAGGGTCACCTCCTGATGATGGGGGTGCTCCTGAGTTTGATATTCATAAATAGATTCAACATCTGGATTGCCATACCGTTGGCTATAGCTTGTGCTGCTGGTATCGGCTATGTTATGGAGCGGGTGGCGCTGCGTCCCCTTATCGGGCAGCCTGTTGTTTCGGGACTACTGATGACTCTGGCACTCGCCTATATGCTGGATGGCGTGGCTACCATATTCTGGGGGACTAAGATTGTCCCCTACCCTCAGTGGTACCCCGAGCGGGCCTTCCCCATTGCAGGGATAGAGGTGAGCTCTGGGATAGTATGGAGTATTCTTGTCGCCGCTGGCATCTTCATCGCTTTGGCGTTGTTCTACCGCCGGAGCTTGATGGGGAAGGCGATGAGGGCTACCGCTGACAGTCACCAAGTTAGCCAGAGCCTGGGGATAAAGGTGACCAGGATCTCCAGCATGTGCTGGTTAATGGCAGCGGTGATTGCCTTCATCATGGCCTTCTTCTTCGGGGTTCACGTTGGTGCCTTCCGTTACCTTTCAGAGTGGGGGTTTAGAGCTATCCCAGCTGTCCTGATAGGTGGTTTGGATTCCATCCTTGGCGCCCTCGTTGGTGGGCTTTTGGTGGGTGTTCTAGAAGTGATTGCCACCGCCTATCTGGGGGCATACATAGGCAGTATGTTCCCCTTCATCGTCTTGCTCATAGCGATTATAGCCAAACCTCATGGCCTCTTTGGCCAGGCGGAGATAGTGAGGGTATAGATTATGAGACCATGTGGAGTTATGGATGTTAATTACCGACAGAGTGGTGCGCTGGTGCGGACCCGCTCCCAGTGGATAGTTCTGGGCGTGCTGTTTACTTTCTTGGTTGTGGCCGGCCGGACTTTGCCCTCCGAGATGCTAGATGTGATGAATATGATGTTTATTAGCATAGTGGCTGCCCACGGCCTCAATATATTAACTGGCTATTGTGGTCAAGTCTCGGTTGGTCATGCCGCCTTCAAAGGGGTGGGTGCCTATAGCGCGGCTATGGCGATTGTGCTGCTGGGATTGAACCACTGGGTGGCTCTGCCGGTTGCCGCCTTTGCCGCTGGGGGGGCAGGGCTGCTCTTTGGCTTGCCCTCCTTGAGACTTAGAGGGTTTTATCTGGCGATGTCCACCCTGGCTGCCCAGTTCATTCTGACGACCGTCTTTATTTTCGCTATGCCGGGCATTGTTGGCGGCATCAGTGGGATAACCGTACCCTTTCCTGCCATAGGTGGCTTTAGCT
>JABXJY010000414.1 GCA_013375385.1 Desulfobacterales bacterium | reverse complement strand
TAAAGGCCAGACCACCGCCCAAGGCCACAGGAAAGACCCAAGAATACCATCTTGATGACTCGACCTCCCAGCTCCCCGCGTCCGATAACCTGTCGCTCGTATCCCACTATAAGCGGGACTCTGAGAGAGGGTGAGTTCATCTGTTCTCGGCCTAAAGGGGATAACCACCACATCATGGGCCGCCTTTGCCATTGACACACAAGGCAAAATCGCCTATACTTCGACCTATAAAAAGGGAGTTCTTATCCATCAACCATTTTACCTCCCATCCCTCGGATACCTCCCCTGATTTTTCCCCTGCTCAAAGCCGAAAAAAAGCTTTGCCTCCGCCTTAAAGGGAACTGAAGGAACAAAAAGGATCATTATGACAACAATACCTATACAAGTTGATAATGACCCTATGCTCAATCTAAACCCTCTTTCCACCACGATTACCTTAGTTTTCATCCCATTTAAATGTCAAGGCAATTCATCCCTGGAATACTGCTCGATGAACTCCGGCAAACAGCTATAGTACGTCATGAGCAAGCCCATTGACATAATCCATTGCTGTGGGTAGTATTTTAGGTAAATAAAGCATAAGGAGGGTAAATCATGCAGTTCACGGCAATGATCGTAAATCTCATCTACTCTATTATGGGTGGAATTTTAACACTTCTGTTCATGTATTTCGGCTATAAATGGTTTGATAAATTCACCGATTTTAATACATCGACTGAGCTGGCAAAGGACAACAAGGCAGTCGGCCTGGTGGTAATGGGCATTTTTATCGGTGTCGGCGTAGCTGTAGGCTTGGTGATTGGTCTGGGACTCAATTGAGAATTGGCGAATAGTCGAATCCAACGGAAGGCTGACGACCAACAACGAACATCAATGAATCGAATATCCATGGCCTTTAAGATCCTTAAGTTTTTAATATTAACTGCCATTCTTGTTTCTCTCACACCTGAGGTTCATGCTCAGAATGAGTTCCCCAATGTAACATCGAGAAAGTGGACAACCAAGTATGATCAATATTTTCGTAAATACACCAAGAGATTCTTCGGTGCCGGATTTGACTGGAAATGGTTCAAGGCACAGGCAATAGCAGAATCAAACCTGAGGCAAGATGCTAAAAGTTGGGTCAACGCAAAAGGGATAATGCAGATCATGCCGAGAACATTCCATGAGATAAAAAAGAAGAACCCCTCCTTTGTTGACATCAACGAACCACGCTGGAACATCGCTGCAGGCATATACTACGACCGCCAGCTTTTCAGGAAATGGAAGGCCAAACGACCCCTTGATGATAAAATGAACTTCACCTTCGCCAGCTATAATGCCGGTTTCAGAAATATCGTGAAGGCACAGAACGTATGCAAAAAGCACGGGCTCAATGAAAACCTCTGGCATAATATAAAGAGAATTGCACCAAGGGTTCGAGGCTGGCGACATGAGGAAACGGTGGGATACGTTGAAAAGATTAATGTGATGATGGAATGAAGAGGGTTCAAGGCAAAAGGCTAATGGCAAAAGGTACAGCGCAACGTAAAGTGGATACCTTCCCTTACAGCAAAACGTTCAAGCACCTGGGTTTATGGGAAATAAAGGCCAGACCACCGCCCAAGGCCACAGGAAAGACCCAAGAATACCATCTTGATGACTCGACCTCCCAGCTCCCC
>JABXJY010000144.1:3236-7044 GCA_013375385.1 Desulfobacterales bacterium | reverse complement strand
AAGGCTCACAAACTACGCCAAAAGATTGCTTCGCTAACACTCGCAATGACAACTTTTTAATGAAACGCTGTACTAGTTGCTTTCTTTGAGTAAGGTAACCTGTGTCCTTTCTCTTTTAAAGCGGAAACAGGGGTGAGGACAAATCTTCGTGAAGGGGGAAAATGAACGCAAGAATGCTGCGTGGCCCGAATTAGTCGTAGAAAGAGTCCATTGCTGGTCCAGCTTTTGCACCTAAGGTATGCCTTCAGGGGGTGTAGAGAACGACAATAAGCTCGCTCTTTTCATCGGAAAGGTTGCGGAGCTTGTGTTTGGTCTCAGAGTCGAAATGGATGGTTTCTCCAGGTTTCAGATGGTAGACCTTAGAACCCACGGTAACTTCCAGCTCCCCCTGCATTACATAGACGAACTCCTCTCCCGGATGCCTGTATTCGACCATCGTGTGTCTTTCTTTCGGCTCGACCGTTACGATGAAGGCTCGCAGATGCTTATCGACGGCGCCCGGCGTCAATGTGCGATAGGAGTAATTCTGCGTGCGTTTGACAAAGCTCTCATGGCGCTTCTTGCCGATCTTTATCTTCTCCTGTTCTGAAAGGAAACTGCTGGGATCAATGTCCAGGACGCGGGCGAGCTGGAGCAAAAATGAAACCGGCGGCGTGATCACATCCTCTTCTACTCTGTCGATGAACTCTGGCGTCTGTCCTGTCTGGGAAGCCAGTTGTTCGGACGTTAACTTCCTGTCTTCACGCAACTTTTTGATCCGCCGGCCGAAGGTCGAATCTTCCCTGACCCCCTCTTGCTCGCGGCCAGTGCGGTAGAGTTCAGTGATTTGCTGGAACTGACGCCTCTTGATCTCCGCTAGTAACAGGGGCAGGAACGAGTTGGCATCGGCCACTATGCCCAGATCCGCGATCCGGAAGATGGGAGCGTGCGGATCCCGGTTTACCGCCACGATAGTCTCGGCCTCCTTGATTCCGGCAGTATACTGGATCGCCCCCGAAGTCCCACAGGTGATCAGCAGCCGTGGCTTGATGGACTTGCCGGTCTGTCCGATGAGGTTATCGTGGGAGGTCCAGTGCGCGTCAACTGCAGGACGGGTGGCGCCCACCTCTCCACCGAGCATCATGGCAAGCTCCCTGAGATAATGAAATCCGTCGGCATTCTTAACGCCTCGTCCGCCGGTGATAACCACTTCGGCATCTTCGAGCCGGCGTGCCTGCTTCGGCTCCCGGGACGAAGAAATCAGCTTTACCCGAATCTGTGTTTCATCCATATTCTTTTCCGCCCTGACGATCTCTCCGCGGTAAGAGTCGTCATGGCCTTGCTCTTTGAAGATACCGGGGCTGATGGTCGCCATCCATGGACGGTTCTCGCTCCAGGCAATGCGGGCCACTACGGATCCGCCAAAAGCAGGGCTGGCCGCGGTCAACTTTCCGGTCTCAGAATCCAGATCGAGTTCGATGCAGTCGGCACACAACCCAACCTCAAGCCGCTTGGCAACCCTCGGGGCAAGCTCCCGGCCGAAGTCGGAGGCGCCCAGCAGGAATATATCTGGACCGTGCTCGCGTATCAAATCGCAGATTGTAGAGGTAAACAGATCGAGCTGATATCTGGCAAGCCGTGGATGATCGACATGCAAGACCCGGTGTGCTCCGTGAGCGATATACTCTTTGGCGATGTCATCCACTTGGTGGCCCAGCAACACTGCCGCTGCCAGGCCCTTTCGCGCATCAGCCAGCCGGCGGGCCTGCCCCAGTGCCTGGAGCGTCAGGCGGTCCTGGAAAAAATTGCGGTGATCTCCGAATACCCAGATCTGAAAATTATCCGCCATGGAACCTCTCTAATCTATCAGATTTTTTTCTCTTAGCTTCTCCATCAAGGTCTGCACCTGGTGCCGGGGGTCTCCCTTGATAAACTGGCAGCTTTTCTGTTTGGGCACCTGGGCTAGCTCCGTTACCCATATTCCGGAGCCATTGAGACCGACTTTGTTTTCCTCGGCCTCCAGATCCTCCAGGGTATAGCAGTCAAAGGTTCTGCCTCCATAAGCATCCTGGATATCTAACAGGCCGGGCAGGCGAAGTGGTGCTGCCCTGCGAGAGACGGTCACCAGGACAGGGGGGGTCACCTCCATGACCTCGCGGAACCCATCGGAGGTACGCTCAAGCCTCAAAGTGCTGCCCTGCTTCTCAATTTTCTCCACCCCGGTAACCTGCGGCAAGTGCATCTCTTCAGCAAGTTGGGGTCCCACCTGGCCTGTATCGCTGTCCGTGGACACGGTGCCGCACAAGACAAGATCGAAATCACCGAGCTTGCGAATTCCCATCCCCAGCACGTACGAAGTGGCAAGGGTATCGGCGCCTGCAAATCGCCGATCGCTGAGGAGCACTCCCCGATCAACTCCCAGGGCCATGGCCTCCCGCAGCACTTCCTCACTTATGGGCGGCCCCATGGTCACCGCGGTTATCCTGCCGCCGTATCTCTCCTTTAAATGCACTGCCATCTGAAGGGCAAAGAGGTCATTGGGGTTTATGTATGAATTATCAGCCGTCCGTACCATGGTATAGGTCCTTGGGTCAAATTTGATCCGGTCGGCTGCCAGTACCTGTTTGACGCAGACAATTATCTTCATTTCTTATTGGCTCAAAAGGATTTTGAAACTTCTTTGTTAACTTGTCTTGATAAGTTCACGGGCGATCACCATCTGCTGTATTTCGTTTGTGCCTTCGTATATCTCTGTAATCCTCGCATCGCGAAAGTATCGCTCGATTGGATAATCCTTACTGTAACCGTATCCGCCGTGGATCTGCAATCCCATGGATGCGACCTGAGAGGCGGTACGGGCGGCAAACAGCTTTGCCATAGCAGACGCTTCGGGCAGGGATTCGCCTCTATCCCTTTTATGGGCAGCCCTGTAAGTGAGCAATCGCGCGGCCTCAACCGAGGTGCCCATGTCGGCCAGCATCATCTGGATGGCCTGATGCCTTGCTATGGGAACCTTGAACTGGATGCGCTCCTTTGCGTACTTAATTGACACGTCTAAGGCACCCTGGGCAATCCCCACGGCCTGCGCGGCAACGCCGATCCGGCCCGTGTCGAGAGCTACCATGGCAATCTCGAAGCCCTGACCCTCTTCGCCGAGCAAATGAGCCTTCGGAATGCGGCAATCGTTTAAAATGATCGAGCTTACGGGATTGGCCCGCATGCCGCAGTTATCCTCGAGGATTCCCACGGTAAAACCTGGGGAGCCGCGCTCCACGATGAATACGCTTATGCCCGTCTTCACGCTCTCGGGGTCCAGCGAGGCGAAAATCAGCAAGATATCAGCGACGCTGCCGTTGGTGACGTAGATCTTGTTGGCATTAAGGATATAATCCCCGCCGTCGGCTATGGCGGTGGCCTCGATGGCGCTGGCATCCGAGCCTGCGTTGGGCTCGGTCAGGCAAAAGGCACCGATCTTTTCTCCCGCGGCCAGGGGCGGGATGAATCTTTTCTTCTGCGATTCATCGCCGAAAACACTTAAAGGATAGAGCGCCACACTATTGTGTACGGTAACCGTCAGCCCGATGGCGGCGCATATTCGTGAAAGCTCCTCTATGGCGATGCAATAGCTGATTGAATCGATCTCAGCGCCCCCATACTCCCGGGGAGCCTGCATCCCGAAAAAATTGAGCGGCCCCATCTTCTCGATCACCTCCCAGGGAAAGCGCCGGTCTGCATCGATCTCCCGGGCAATGGGAGCGAGCTCGCTCTCGGCGAACTGGCGCGCCATCTTGCGAATGGCCTTTTGCTTCAACGTCAGCGTAAAATCCAC
>JABXJY010000144.1:0-3136 GCA_013375385.1 Desulfobacterales bacterium | reverse complement strand
GGAGCGAGCTCGCTCTCGGCGAACTGGCGCGCCATCTTGCGAATGGCCTTTTGCTTCAACGTCAGCGTAAAATCCACTTCTAAAGCCCCATCTGAAAATTTGCAGATCCTATCATATCGCTGCTGGTAAAGAAATCCTTTTTTGAAATTTTTTTGGGATAATTCCCCGTGTCCCTCTCGTGGACACTGAATAATTTTCTCTGTATTCCGAGAATCCTCCATAGCGCCTTCCTGCCCGCAATGCTTCGCAACTGAAAGCTCTCTGAGCCCTGGCGAATAAGCAAATTTCTTCAAAGGGATATTGATTCTTCATAAATAGTATTTAACTTTAAACCGTGGGGCCTGACCAGCAGGCATGCACCTGATGCGAACCGCCTTTCTCTTTGGTGTATCTTACGGAGGTGTTTGGGTTGAATTGTTTCATAGTGTTTCTCCAATGCGGTTGCACAGATGATGCCTCGAGCGTTGGGCGCTTAATGAGTCACATGATGGGATGTGATTAACAGGATCTGAAAAAGGAGTCAAATAGAAATGACCGATTCTAAGCAACCAGAGAACCATGCTGAGCGTGTGGCCAGCATACCAAGCGATCTGCCAATCTTACCCCTGCGTAACACCGTGGCGTACCCTCTCTCGGTACTGCCGTTGGTGGTTGGAGTTCCGCGGTCCGTAAAACTGATCGAAGATTCGCTGGAAGGCAATCGCCTGATCGGCCTCCTCACCATGAAAGATGCCTCCATTGAGGAGCCGGGGCCGGGCCAGATTTACGGAATTGGCACGGTAGCGGTGGTCTACCACGTGAAGGAGGCCCCCGACAAAACCCTGCAAGTGGTGGTTCAGGGTCTGGAGCGCTTCCGGGTTGAACACTGGCTGGGCGATGGGCCTTACCTGCGTGCTCACCTTGCGCTTGCACCCGACGTGGTTGAGCCGGGAGTTGAGCTCGACGCCTTGCAACGCAGTCTGCGTGACCTGGCACAGGAAGTTGTCGCCCTGTCGCCGAGTCTGCCGGAGGAGGCAGGTAAATTCCTGAACCAGGTGAAGGATCCGCGCTACCTGGCTTACCTGGTAGCAGCCAACGCGCGCCTGGAGGTGGCAGAAGGCCAGAAGATTCTTGAGATGGACAGTGTCAAGGACAAACTGCGTGCCTTGATCTCACATCTGGCGCACGAAAAAGAGGTCCTGTCTCTGGGCCAAAAGATCCAGACGGAAGCGCGTGAAGAGATGGATAAGGCGCAGCGAGAATACTATCTGCGCCAGCAGCTCAGGGCAATTCAAAAGGAACTGGGTGAAACGGACGAAGGCCAGTCTGCCGTTGGCGAGTATACCGAAAAGGTCGAAAAGGCTAATTTGCCTGAGGAGGCCAAGAAAGAGGCCCAGCGAGAATTGAAGCGGCTCGGCGGAATGACCCCGCAGGCGGCTGAATATTCGGTGATCAAGACCTATCTCGACTGGCTGGTGGAACTGCCCTGGAACGTGCTGAGCGAAGACCAGTTGGATATTAACCATGCGCGTGTTGTGCTGGATGAGGACCACTATGACCTGCAGGAGGTCAAGGATCGACTCATCGAATACCTGGCGGTGCGCAAGCTGGTCAAGGAACGTGGCGTACAGACTGAACCGGGCACCGTGAGTGAGGCGACTGGCATCGAGGGCATGGGCGCCATTCTCTGTTTCGTCGGTCCCCCTGGCGTAGGCAAGACCAGCCTGGGGCAGAGTATTGCCCGTGCGCTGGGGCGCAAGTTCACCCGTATGAGTCTGGGTGGCATGCATGACGAAGCGGAAATTCGCGGGCATCGCCGTACCTACATCGGCGCCATGCCAGGCCGCATTATCCAGGCCATCAAGCGGGCAGGTACACGCAATCCAGTCTTCATGCTGGACGAGGTGGACAAGATCGGCAGTGACTGGCGGGGTGATCCGAGCAGTGCCCTGCTGGAAGTGCTTGATCCGGCGCAGAACCATACCTTCCGCGATCACTACCTGGATGTGGACTTTGACCTGAGCGACGTAATATTTATTACCACTGCTAACCAGCTGGAGACGATTCCGCCGCCGCTGCGCGACCGGATGGAGATCATCCAACTGGATGGCTACACGGAGTACGAGAAAATCCTCATTGCCCAGGGGTTCCTGGTGCCACGCCAGGTAAAGGCGAATGGCCTGCGCGAGGAGGAAATCCGCTTCACTGAAGAAGCCCTCCGCAAGATGATACAGGACTACACGCGGGAAGCGGGTGTTCGGAACCTGGAGCGCCAGATCGGCAGTATTTGCCGCAAGAGCGTGGTGAGGATTGCGGCCCAGGAATTGACGCACGCCGAAATCACCCCGGAGATAGTGCGTGAGTATCTGAAGAAGGAGAAGTTCGAGTCCGAGTCGTCAGAGTCCATCGAGATACCTGGTATTGCCACGGGCCTTGCAGTGACGGCTGTCGGCGGTGACATTCTCTTCGTCGAGGCGACCCGGATGAAGGGCAAGGGTGAGCTTACCATCACCGGTCAACTGGGTGATGTGATGCGCGAGAGCGCGCAGATTGCCCACAACTATGTGCGTTCTAAGGCCAGGCACTTGGGTGTTGACCCTGACCTGTTTGGACAGACGGACGTTCACCTCCACGTGCCGGCTGGTGCCATTCCCAAAGACGGCCCGTCGGCGGGCATGGCGATGGTGATAGCCATTTCCAGCCTGTTCAGCGGGCGGCCGGTGCACGGTGAAATAGGCATGACCGGTGAGGTGACGTTGCGGGGCCGTGTGTTGCCAGTCGGCGGTATTAAGATGAAGGTGCTCGCTGCGCACCGCGCCGGGCTTACCACGGTCATTTTGCCCAAGCGCAATGAGCGGGATCTGGACGACTTACCTGACGACGTGCGCGACGCGATGAGTTTTGTGCCGGTCGATGGGATTGACGAGGCACTCGAGGTGGCATTGCTGCCCCCGGAGGCGGAAATTGAAACGCCTGAGGCGATGATTGGCACCGGGCAACTGCGGCAACGGAGCGTGAGTCTGAATTAGGCACCTTCTTACCGCTCCCCACACCTCCTGCACGATGGAGTAACCCGGGAGAGATTTGAGATGAAGGACGGTTATCTGGACATTCCGCAGGGGCCGGGCCTGGGGATAACCCTCTTACCCTTCAGGAT
>JABXJY010000413.1 GCA_013375385.1 Desulfobacterales bacterium | reverse complement strand
CGTGTAGATTGAAAAGAGCTTCCATAGGACAGCAAAAAGTACGACTATAAAAATCGAGATGACGCTGTATTCTCTTCTCAGAAATGTCATTGCCCCTGAATGAACCGCTTCAGCGATGTCATTCATGATCTCGGTTCCTTTCGGGTATCGTTTAATCAGGAAATACAGAAGAATAGCAAAAAAGAATCCCAGAAAACCGAGAATAAAAGAAAATGGAATCAGATTGAGTATTGTCATGGGAACACACCCTTAAAAAAATTTAAAAGGATGTATAGCATAAAAAACATTAAATTGCAATGCTACGAATCAAATCATCTAAAATCTAACCCTAGGGTATATGTCTTGTCATTTAAAAATCTAACCATGGTGGACAGGAGGAATAGATGAATTTATAACCTAACCTTCCGAATGAAGGAGGTTAGAATATGAGATTGGAGCTGCGCATGAAGTATTGTGAAACGGTTTATCGACGCTACCGCAACGCCTCCAAAGAATCGAAGGCGAGGATATTGGACGAGCTCTGCCAGGTCTGCGGATACAATCGCAAGTATGCGATCTGGAAGCTGAATCGATTGCGGGATAAGGAAAAAGCGAAAACCCCGGGTAAACGCAGGCGGCGAAGGAAATACGGGCATGAAGTTTTATTGATCGTGGAGGAGGTATGGAAGAAGTCCGGTTATCCCTGGTCGGTCAGGCTCAAAGAGATACTGAGGCTCTGGCTTCCCTGGATAAAGAAACATTATCAAGTTACAGCTGAGGTAGAGGAGAAGCTGCTTGAGATAAGTCCCTCCACCATGGACCGGCATCTCAAGCCGCTGAAAAACAAGCTCAAACGCCGCATCTATGGGCGTACCAAGCCGGGGACCTTGCTGAGGCATAAGATTCCTGTCAAGACCGATCATTGGGACGTCGAGCAGCCCGGCTATCTCGAAGCTGATCTTGTCTCTCACAGCGGAGAATCAGGTTATGGGGAGTTCATGCATTCGCTTAATTTTACCGATATCTTCTCCCAGTGGGTGGAAACCCAGGCCGTGATGGGGAAAGGGCGAGAGGGCATCCTAGAAGCTTTCGGCAAGATATCCCGGAGGTTGCCATTTAGGATTTTGGGCATCGATTCGGATAACGGTTCAGAATTTATCAATCACCATCTCTGGAATTACTGCGAAGAGAGAGGGATACAATTTACTCGCTCTCGCCCCTATAAAAAGGATGATAATGCTCATATTGAACAAAAAAACTGGACCCATGTGCGGAAGCTTATGGGTTGGGACCGGTATGATTCTCCTCAAGCTCTTGTAGCCATGAATGACCTCTATGAGAAAGAACTCCCGCTTTATATGAACCTGTTTCAGCCCTCAGTTAAGCTTCTCAAGACTGAGCGCAAGGGGTCAAGAAAGAATCGGCTGTATAGCCGGCCTCTCACTCCCCTGGATCGGCTCCTTGCCAGTGAGCACATCGATCAAAGTCAAAAAGAGGAACTCATAGCCCTAAGGGAGAAGCTCGATCCTTTTGAGCTTGCGGAGACGGTCGATCAAAAACTGCAGCAGATCTGGAAGAAAGCCCATTATCGGTATAAACCTCCCAAGACAAAGATAGAAGTTAGAAAGGAGCAACAAGAACTCTCTCAAGAAGAAAAAGAAACCCTTGAGGACATTGCGAGTATTT
>JABXJY010000014.1 GCA_013375385.1 Desulfobacterales bacterium | reverse complement strand
GAAATATATTCGTCTGATCCAGAGCTTTGACCAGGATTACTTTCAAAAGGTCGGTCTCGTCTGGTTAGGTAATTATAAGGGGATAAATCTTCCCTTTCAATAATCTAGGTCTTTACCCTTTCACCACCATAGTGCCCTCAATCTGACAGGACAATTTTTTCTCGACCAAATACCTGCAGACTCATTTCGATTATATTTGACCAACGTGTTAATCTCTGCACACGGATCAAAGAGGGATTGCCTTGAGAGGAGTGACTAAAGTAATGGATACTGAGGAATTTTCAAAAGGACTCGAAAAGCAAGCCGCCCTCTGGAGGTGGTAATTTGACTATGCCACCATCTTTAGGTACGATGTCAAGTCAAAGCTCAAATAGTAAATAGCTAAAGATCATTGCCAAAGATATGGACACAACCACCCATGCCCTTGCGGGATACATCATTGTCAAAACTGGCTTGAATGGGGATACTGGAAGATGGGGAACAATAGCCGGGCTTGCCGGCTCCGTCTTCCCTGATGTGGATGGCATCCTGGGGATATTCCTCGGGACGGAGTTCATGATCAGATATCATCGGAACCTGACCAATTCCATTTTCCTTGCTGTTCCCTTCTCCCTCCTGTCTGCCTGGTTTTTTGTAAGGTTATCGGGGATAAAGAGATTCTGGTCCTTTTTCCTCATATTTGCAGTAGAGGTCTTGGCCCATACCTTTATGGACCTTATCACCTCTTATGGAACCATGATCCTGAGCCCATTGTCAAATAGCAGGTTTAGTCTGGATTGGGTCTTTATCATCGATCCTTACGTCTCCTTTACCCTGCTCTTGTCCACAATTGCCATATTCGTCTGGAAGAAAAAGGCTACTGCAATTGCGAGAATATCCCTGATCTTGGTTGCCCTGTATATCTCCCTTTGTGCCTATAATCATAGCTGGGCCCTGAATCTGACCGAAAGATATCGTGCCGAAAATGGTATAGATGCCCAGAAGGTAGCATCTCTTCCCCAGCCTTTATCTCCCTTCTATTGGGGCAACTATATCCTCACGGAAAAGAGGGTCTATGCCGGGTTTGTCAATCTTATTGGAGATCGTGAAACGGTGACGAGGTCAGATGGAAATTTCTTGAGCAGGTTCTTTTCAAGGTATCAGCCGATCCGGTTCATCCAATACCGGACATGGGACCGCTTTGAAGATTCCCCCTGGGTAAAGAGGGCCTTGCAATTAGAAGGGGTTCAAAGATTTCTATGGTTTGCCAGGTTTCCTACGGCACGGTATAAAGGGGTCATAAACGGGAATAATAGGGTTGAGTTCTTTGACCTCAGGTTCGGTTTATTAGCAACGAGAAGGCCATTTCTCTATGAAGTTGATTTTGATCAAGAGGGCAATGTAGTCTTCCAGGGATTTCTCAGTGAGTCGTTTAGCAAGTAAAGGATTCAGACCGTCACACGGCTGCCTCATGAAAAACACTTGCAATAAATGGCTTAAGGCCCTATTATCGATGCCTGGGTGTGAGTATTTTGATTGTTTCAAAAAAATGTCATTTGCAGACCTAGACAGTACAAGGGTTTCAGTAATTTTACACTAAGGGGGGCTCCGTTGTGAATAAGAAACTAATTATACTTATCGGGTTAGGACTTTTCGTTTTTATTTTGCTCTGGGCATGGGTTTCTATCTATCCTGACTGGTTGTGGTTCGAAAATCTAGGTTTTTCGCCTGTTTTTTGGACGATGCTTTTGAGTAAAATTGGGTTTGGTCTGGTGGTTTGGCTTACTCTTGTTGTTATCTTATTCCTTAACCTCTATGCAGCGACACGTCTAAAGCCCGGGAGCGCTTCAGGTATGGTCTTTAAAGATGGGGCCGGGTATTTCTCCCAACTTGGCCTTTCAGGCAACACCTTAAGTCTTCTCCTCACGGGGCTTATTCTGCTTATCAGTTTTATTATTGCCACAAAGGGCTCCTACCAATGGGATGTGGTCCTGCGCTATTTATATCAGCAACCCTTTGGCAGCACGGATCCTATCTTTAACAGGGACATCGGCTTTTATGTGTTTTCCCTTCCTTTCTACCTTTTGGTGCAAAACGGGTTATTGGTTTTTTTAATCTTATCTGGCCTTCTGAGCATCGGGTGGTACCTGAAAGATGAGGTTTCTCAGATAATCAATGCATTTGTTCAGGCGGAAGGCACGCCAGTCTCTTTACCTAAAATTACCATTTCACTCAAAGCTAAGAGACACGTTGTTTTTCTGGGAGGAATCATTGTTCTACTTCTGGCCTGGGGTTTTCACCTGAAGATGTACGGACTTCTGTATTCTACACAGGGACCTGCTTTTGGTGCCAGCTATACGGATGTCCATATCAAGGTCCTGGCCTATAAGGTTTTGATCGTTGTCTCCCTGGCCTTTGCCTTGATGCTTTTTGGTAACTTCTTTAGACCCAGGGCAAGATTAATCTGGTTAAGCGGAGGAATCTGGCTGGGGGCTGTATTGGTGTTTGCGACCTTTCTCCCAATTCTGGTACAGAAATTTGTGGTCAAGCCCAATGAATTAGCCAAGGAATCGCCCTACATAGCTTACAATATTGACTATACCCGTAAGGCCTATAATCTGCATAAGATAAAAGAGGTAGATTTTGCGGTTAGCGACAAACTGAGTGTAGAAGACATCAAGAAACATAATGTAACCATTCAAAATATCAGGATCTGGGATGAACGTCCTTTGCTTCAAACCTATAAGCAGATTCAATCTATACGACTCTATTATGATTTTAACAATGTAGACGTAGATCGTTATCTGATCAATAAACAATATCGACAGGTTATGTTGGCCGCCCGGGAGTTAGCCGTAAATCAACTTCCTGCCCAGGCAAAAACGTGGGTCAACAGACATCTGATTTATACCCATGGCTACGGATTAGCCTCAAGCCCGGTAAATGAGGTGACGAGCGAAGGACTTCCCCGCCTCTTGATCAAAGACCTACCGCCGTCCTTTGATGTTGACCTGAAGCTGGAGCGTCCGGAGATCTATTATGGAGAAAAAACCGATGGGTATGTTCTGGTAAGGACTAAAACCAAGGAATTTGACTACCCCAAGGGGGATAAGAATGTCTATACTACCTATCAGGGAAGGGGAGGGGTCCATGTCAAATCCTTTGTGAGAAGGCTTTTATTTGCCCTTGAATTCTTGGATCCCCAGATACTATTTACAACCTACTTAGGCCCGGAGAGCAGAATAATGTATAATCGCCGCATTGATGGGCGGGTACGTTCGATCGCCCCATTTCTGGATTATGACGGCGATCCGTACCTGGTTGTCTCCGGGGGAAAGCTCTATTGGATTCAAGATGCATACACCAGCTCTAATATGTATCCCTATTCTCGCCGATCTCGTAAGCATTTCGGAAACAAAAGGCTCAACTATATCCGGAATTCAGTCAAGGTAACGATTGATGCCTACAATGGGGACGTATCATTTTACATGATTGATGAAAAAGATCCTATTGTTAAGGCATATTCGAGGATATTCCCTGACCTATTCAAGCCTTTCAATGAGATGGCTGCTGATTTGAGAAGGCACATCCGATACCCTAAGGACCTGTTTACAATCCAGGTGGGTACATACAAAACGTACCACATGGAGGATGTCCAGGTCTTCTATAACCAGGAAGACCTCTGGCAGGTTCCTGATGAGTTGTATGGTGATAGCCGACAGGAAATGGAACCTTATTATATCATCATAAAACTGCCTGAAGAAGATAAAGAAGAGTTTCTTCTCATGCTCCCTTTCACTCCATCCAGGAAGGATAATATGATTGGCTGGCTGGCGGCCAGAAGTGACCTGCCCAACTACGGAAAATTGTTGATCTACAAACTACCCAAGGAAAAACTGGTCTTCGGACCGATGCAGATTGAGGCCAGAGTGGATCAGCAAACGGAAATTTCCCGGGAGTTGAGCTTATGGGGCCAGAGAGGTTCTCGAGTAATCAGAGGCAATCTTCTGGCCATTCCTGTTGGTGACACATTTATCTATGTTGAACCGGTTTACTTAGAAGCAAAACAAGAAGATACAGGAGTGTCCTCAACTGGATCACCTCAACCGAGAGGTTTTGGAAAACCGCAAAGAAAACAGGCTCCAGGTTCTCCAGCACTGGATAAATCAAGAGCCGCTTCCTTACCAGAGTTAAAAAGGGTTATTGTCGCTTTTGGCAATCGTATTACCATGGAGGAAAATCTCGATAGGGCCTTAAGCGGTGTATTGGGGGGGGAGATATTCCCCAAAGAAGTGGCTTCCCCTGCTATTCCTGAAACTCTGGATATTAATAATCTCGCAGGGTTGGCTTTGGAACACTATAATAGAGCCAAGGATTACTTACGCCAGGGGAATTGGGCCGAATACGGGAAGGAACTGGAACAATTAGAGAAAATCCTAGAAGACATGGCTAGGATAAGGAAGGAAGAGAGAGAGCGAAGACCTTAACTCAGACCGGTCCTTTTCTGACGCCAGAGCTGATATCGCCGGACCTGGGCGTAAGTCCCCATGGCACGCTCGGCTGTCTCAAAAAACGGGATCCCGGCCTTACAAAAGGTCTGGGCGAGATCAGGGTCGAATCCGGGGATGTTCACCATTACAAAGGGCTTCTGAGAGTCTTCCCGGGCCTGGATCATGGATTTTGTGTATGTCCTGCTGGCCTCCGGAGTCAGCCCTGTCCCGACGACCACTACGGTGTCCACCCCCGGATCTGCGGCAGCGGCCTGGGCGGCCTTGGTGTAGATTTCCGTGTCCAGGGATGCCGTGAGGCCTACATCTATTGGGTTGTGAAGGCTCGTACCTACCGGAGGAACGAACTTGGCTAAGGTTGATTGGGTCTGAGGCGAGAGTTGCGCTAGCCTCAGGCCCACGCTTCCACAGGCCTCGGCTGCAGACACCGCCAGCCCACCAGGGCCAGAGATAATGGCCATGCGTTCCCCCAGGTGAGATGGGAGTAAGGAGAAGCCCATCAAGGCATCCACCCAGGCCTCGAAGCCCGTGACCGAAAGAGCCCCCCCTTGCCGAACCACACCCTTCCATATGTCCCGTGAGCCTGCCAGGGCCCCCGTGTGAGAGCTCACGGCCCGGCACCCCTCAGAGGTTAACCCCACCTTCCACAGGATGACGGGCTTCTCCAGAGAGGCCTCTCTAAGAGCGTTGAGAAAAAAGGGGCCGTCCTTGATTCCCTCCAGATAGGTCCCGATGAGGAGTGTGTCAGGATCCCTTGCCAGGTACGTGAGGAAATCGGCACTCGTGAGGTCACATTCATTTCCCAGACTCACTACCTTGCTGAAACGGATCCCCCTTTGGGGGGCTATACGGCCCAGGATATTGGCTAATGAGCCACTGTGGGAAATGATGCCCACAGGCCCGGGTTCCCTGGAAAGTCGAGGGAAGAAGGAAAGACCTGTCTTCGGACAGTAAAAGCCCATACAGTTTGGCCCGATAAGCCGCATGCCGGAAGACCGGGCGATACGTATGAGTTCCTCTTCCAGTGCCTTTCCCTCATGGGTCCCGGTCTCCTTGTATCCTGCAGTGAAGAGCACCGCTCCCTTGACCCCCTTGGCCGCGCATTCTCGGATTACGGAAAGAGTCCGATCGTGTGGGACCAGCACAATGGCCAGATCCACTGCCCCGGGGATGGATGCCACGCTGGGATAGGCCTTGAGCCCATCGATCTCTTTGGCCCGAGGGTTAACAGGGTAGATGTGGCCTGGATAGCCCTGGTCTAAGAGGGCCATGAGGAAGAGTCTCCCGGTCTTCATTCCCTTGGGCACCCCCACAACGGCCACCGATTTGGGGTGAAACAGGGCGTCCAGTTGGGCCATCAGCCCTTGCGCATTTTCCATACCTCTACCATCCTGAAATGCCTTACTTTCCCATATATCCTTCGCGAAACGAACGACCGGTTATACCTTTAGAAATCTCATCTGGTGAGGCATTGCAACCACTCATCTGCAAAACTACTTTTTTGCCTTTCAAATAGTCCCTCAGCTTGAAGGCTGCCAAAGTAGTAGAAGCCCCTGCCCCCTCTGCAAGATTATGAGTGTAATAAAACGCCATACCGATGGATTCGTAGATTTCCTTTTCCGTCAATACTATAAAGTCATCTAATCCTGACTTATATATTGCAAAGGGGATCTCATAGGCTTTACCGGTGGCAAATCCTCCTGCAAAGGTCCTATTCTGCGCAGAGCAGATTCGGTTCTCCTTCCAGGAATTATACGCAGCAGGTGAGCTTTCGGCCTGGACAGCGACAATTCTGACATCAGGGCGGAAGGCACGTAGGGTTGTAATTGCCGCCGCCGCTTCACTCCCTGCTCCAAGGGGAACAATCATCACATCAATATCGGGTAGGTCTTCAATGATTTCCAAGAACCCTGTACCAACCCCATTGATTAAATGAGGTTCATCAGCAGGATGTGCATAGTACAGCTCACGCTCCTGACATAATTGCTCCACGGTTGCTGCTGCCTCCTCAAACGTGCTGCCTGCCTCAATCAGTTCAGCACCCGACTCTTTGATACTACGATTCTTGACAGGATTATTATGCTCCGGAACAACCACAACCGCCTCTAGCCCAAACCATCTCGCCGCTGTGGCAATAGAAAGACCATGATTTCCAGTCGAGAAAGTGATCACTCCATGAATGTTGTTCTCCTTGAGATGGTGAAGTAAGTTGACTCCACCACGGATTTTGAAGGTACCGGCGGGATTATGATTTTCGTGTTTTATGGAGACGTCTGCCTGGAGTGCTCTTGACAGACCATCATAGCGAATTAACTGTGTCGGTTTTATGAAACGCTCTACAATGCTACGAGCACGAAGGACTTCGGCTATAGAGATCGGATAATCCTTCAGATCATTCATCTTCATCCCCTATCCAGACCTGACTTTGCCTATACTTGCCTATGCTGCAATTCTAATATATTCCCCTCTGGGTCAGTGACATAGGCGAACGTGATCCTGCCTGCGCCAGGGATGTCTACAGAAACAAGCTCGCCGATAATGCCTCCGCCCGCTGCAATCACGGCATCTCGGGCGGCTTCGACGTCATCGACCGCGAAGCCGATATGGGCAAACCCGGGCCGATTAGGTGCCGTCTCTTGCTTTTCTCTCTGGTGGTTGTACTGGAATATCTCAAGGGTCGGGCCATTTTCGCCATAGCCGGGTAGTCGCAAGTGTAGTCCTCGGATCTCGGCACCGGGGATTCCCGTGGCGTCTTCGAGCCATTGTCCAGAAAGATTTCTCTCAGGGGGCAGTTGTGTGCATCCAAAGACCTGTTCGTAAAACCTGGCAAGTTTCTTCCAGTCTTGAGCCACGATGTTGGTGTGAACGAATCTTGCGTGAACGATCATGCTCCATATCTTTTATCAGTTGCACCTCATGGCTGTTCTCATTTTGAGGCTCAGAGCCCCAGCTTCAGCACCAGGTAAGTCTGGGCATCGCGGTCGGGGTCGGTGACGCTGCAGGCCACATCCATACCCACCACAAAGGGGAATTTGCCAAACAAAAACATCTGTAGCCGGACACCGGCACCCACTGCCGCATCCACCCCAGAGATAGAGTCGTCGTCCTCATGGTGGCGCCAGATCTCGCCGGCGTCCACAAAGGCCAAGACGAGCAACTGATGGAAGTGAAAGGCGTCCCACGCGGTGGTGGTGCGGCGGATCAAGTAGGCTGGGTACCGCAGCTCTAAACTGGTGGCCCACATCTTCTCACCGAAGAACTCGTGATAGTCGTAGCCGCGCAGGCCATCTGAACCACCCAGGTGAAAGAACCGGGGGTCATTCTTCTTGACCCCGCCGTGGAGACGGAAGGCCGCCGTCAGGCGATGACCAAACCGGAAATAGCGTCCCAGATCGATGTTGGTATAGAGGCGCAGATCTCCGGTGTAGCTCTCGAAGTTCCGCTGACTTCCCAGGGCCTCGTCGCCATATTGGGCGGTGAGATTCATCTGGGTGCCGGAGATGGTCTCCATGACGTAATACTGGGCCGTGTCCCGCACCAGGCTCACGGAGACGTCGTTGAGGCGCGTTGTCTCGTCCGGCATCTCCACCGATTCCACATAGTAGGCGAGGGAGATCCGATGGTGGAAATCGAATGGCCAACTAACAAAGAGGTTGCCGCCCACCTCCCTGAGCCAGTCCTCCTCATCTTTGCCGGTTCCGCTGATATCTTCATAAAAGGTGTTCTTATCAAAGAGGTTCACGCCCAAAGCCGGGTACCAGCCCAGGTAGGTGTACCCCAACAGCAGTTGCTCCTTCCCGCTTTCCGTGCCGATGCCGCCGTGAGCGCTCAATTGATGCTCTCCCAGGTCGCTGCTCGCATCCCAGTCAAAACCGGCAATGGTCCCGTCCTTTTCGTTGTATTCCAGATAGGGGAAAAAAAAGTCGGTGGAGAAACCACCGTGGTAATCCTGCTCGGCATATGGGGTTGCCGAGCCTGGAAAAGCCCAATGAAAAGGGTAGAGCACTATCAGCCCCAGGAGCAGCAACGACCAAGGCTCGCGTACCGAATGGGACAACCCATTGGTGAGTCTTCTCCAGCAAAGGTCAAGATCCCTGAGCATCCCCAGCTCCTGATGTTTTTTTCAACATGGGACTCTCGAAAATCCTGTATTGCCCGTGGCGAAAGTAACTAAAGAGTACCCGTCGGCCGTCCTGGCTGACCTGGGGGGTGAAGACCCCTCCTATTACCCGAGACAATGGCCAACTCATGCCGCTCTCCAGATCCAGCCAGTGCAGATTAAAAATGCCGCCCTGGTCGGAGACGTAAATGAGCGCTCTACCTCCAGGAATGAAGACAGGTGACAGCTCATGGTACGGGGTGTGGGTGAGGCGGGTCTCCTCACCACTGCCCAGGTCCTTGAGCACCAGATCGTACTGCTCTTGGTACTCCCTGGAAAAGACCAAAAAGCGACCATCCGGGGACCAACGCGGGTAGGACTCGTCGTTGGGTGTCTGAGTCAAGGGAGTGATCCTGCCATCGGCAAGCCGGATCTTGTAGACGTCGGCAATGCCATTTACGGTTGCCACGAATCCCACCTCTTCATCCCCTGGCAGAAAGGAGGGCTGGCGGCTATTGCGAAACCTCTGCTCAATACGCTCCAGCTTATTCTGCTCCAGGTCGTAAAGATAGAGATCGCTGCGATTGTCGTCATCGCTCACAAGAACCAGACGTTTGCCGTCATGGGACCAATCTAAAGGAGAATGCTCCAAACCCCGTTCCTTGATCTTCCGAAGCTGGCCAGTAGCAAGTTCAAGGATGTAGAGGGAGAAATAAAATCCCTCGTTCTCCCAATCGGACAGGAAGGCGATCCGGCTGCCGCCGGGACTGTAAGAGGGAAAGAGGTTCCAGCCTCTGTTATCGGTGAGCAGCCGCGCCTGCCCGGGGGGGTCCTGCCACCCCCTGCCTCCCACTCGAAGACGTCCGTCGGCATACTCCTGCCACTTCCACTCGAGGGACAAGGGCTTCAAGCCTGTCACCTTCTCGAGGGCACTATGGAGGTTCAGCCTGTTTTTGGTCAGCCTCAGAACACGGGCGATGCACTGTGGACCGTAGGTCTCCACCAAGAACTGGATGAAAAGGTCGCTCTGGTGGTAGGCCAGGTGAATCTGGGGCGTGGCCAGGTGGCTGAATCCTCGCAGCTGGTTGAGTGGAATGAGCTCGCGATCCATAACCGCATCGCGCACATGCATGGCGGCAATACTGTCCCAGGCCCCGGACTCGTACTCAGCCAGTCCTTCTGAGAACCAGAGGGGCGACAGCACTCCAGTGATTAAGAGCTGCAGGGAGCGGTAGGGACCCTGGAGCAGATACTTGAGCTGTACGGCATGGGTCATCTCGTGCAGGGCCAAATGCTCGAGATGCCTGTTGCTGCTGTGTACCGGAAACACGACTCTTTCTTTGAAAAATTCGGTAAAGCCGCCAGTGCCCTCCACCAATCCGGTGGTGATGTGGGTCGTCTCATACTCTTCCTGTGACGGGTAAATGAACACGGGAATGGTGCGGTCGAGTCGAACCCCAAGATCGTGGCTGATGCGTTCAAGGTTTGCGTCATAGATGCGGGCTATATGAAAGGCCCGCTGCCTGAGCTCTTCAGGATAGATGATGCGAAAGTGATTACCCTGGATCTCCTTCCAGCGGTAGCTGGTATCGCTCACCTTATTCTTGCCGAAAAGCCTCTCTGCACCGGTGACGGTGAGCTGTTCCCGGGCGCAGGAGAGGGTGCCCAGCACACACAGGGTGAGCAGTAAACTGACCACAGGGCCTGATCTGTGTAAAGCCTTGGGCATCGTTGTCACACAAACTTGGCCCGGTGCGAAAGGATCTGACCGGGTCCAAATTCCACTGCAATATCTCTCGCTCGCTCTCCCGCAAGCGGGATCGCTAGAGCCCGCAGACCCGCCTGCCTCGCCTGAGCGAGAGCGATGGCGGGCAGGGATTACAGAGATAATTGTCATGCTGTCCTGATTTTCTGACCCCGCTGAAATAGAATGAGATTGGGCGGGGCAGGGACGCGAAATCAGGACAAACGATCAGTCCACCATGGGTGGACATCGATGAGCCTCGTAATGTACTCTTGACAATGGATAGTACTGCTGTCATACGAGGCTATAGCCTAAAAACTCTGAGCCTCTGGGCACTCTGTGAGAGATTAAGGGCGTTCCATGGCAACAAAGGTAAAGAAAGACAAAATTAATGTCAAAGGAAAACTGGTTTACATTGGTATTGACCTACATAAAGCTCTTGGTGGATCACAGGTCTCAATTATCCCTTCCTAAACCTTTCTCCAATCTTCATATGCTCCCAGAGAGGCCCTTTGATTCCGAAGCGGCGCAATTTCTTTTGTAGTTCCACAGTTATATTAATATTCAGGCCGGGGAATATCCAAGTCGGGTTTTGCTTTGAGAATCCTTCTATGAAAGGCAGGATTTCGTCTTCTATGGCAGGAGAGAGGTAAAAGACCTTTTCTAGGAAATCCTCTTCAGGGCCAATCATTCCCTCCTCGGTGGCGATGAGAGACAATCTGGTCTCTGGAAACACCCTGATACCGATCATACAGATAACGGCTGTGGGAGACATATTGCTTATTGCATCCAGTGTCTGATGAACTGTCTCCATTGTCTCCCCCGGTCCTCCCAAAAGCAGGTTATGACAAAAAGATATGCCTGACTTCTGGCAGATGGCAGAGGCCTTCCTCAGATCTTTGACGGTAAAGTTTTTGCCCAGATTGACCAGCATGGTCTCATTAGCAGCATCGCTTCCGAATTCCAGCCCGGTGCAGCCTGAAGCAAGCATCAATTCGATAAGTTCTGGGGTGACAAATCTGGGATTAGCGTAGCAACTCCATTTCACGGGGAGCTTACGGCTGATAATCTCCTTGCAGATGGCTTGGGCATGGTCTATGGGATAGTTAAATGTATTATCAACAAAGAAGAGATTGTCTATCCCGTATCCCAGCATGCCCTCAATCTCATCGCAGATAAATCTTGGGTTTCGCAATCTCACTTTCCCCCCTTCGATAAGAGGGTAGGTGCAGTAGATGCATGTGAAAGGGCAGCCCCTTTTTGTCTGTATGTTGCCCATCCCCCCCCGTCTTAGATAGGCATCGTTGTCGAATCCTGAGCGATCTGGAATTGGCAGGGCGTTCAGGTCTTCAATACTTTCAGTGGGACGATCGGCAGTTCCTGATCTCAGGCTGCCATAGGTGCCTTTTTTCCCCTCGAGATCGTTTATGAGCCTGATAAAGGAGAGTTCACCCTCGCCTGGGATTCCAAAATCAGCGCCCAGGTATTCTAATACTGCCCCGGGCATCAGGGAGAACCCGCTTCCCCCTATGACGATGAGTCCCTGGCTTTGTCTCCTGACAGTCTGAACGACCTTGCGATAGAAGGGGAGGTAAGAGATATAATGTGGATAACTCACATTATCGAGATTTCTCAGCGACAGGCCTATGATATCAGGTTGGAAGGAGGTTATGGCAGACTCAATAGCGACTTCATAGTCCTGAACAAAACACAGGTCCAGAACCTGATACTGGATTCGGTTTTTTTCCAGGGAAGCGGTGATGTATGCTAAACCGAGGGGAAAAACAGGATCAGGAAGAGACTCAACATTGGGCGAAACGAGAAGAACTTTCATAATAACGATTCATATTATTAACTTCTAGCAAAAATGAGGCTGGCACTCCCTCCACCAAACGTGGTGGTCGTCATCAGGGCTACCCGAGTTTTGCCTGCCAGATGTATATCCCACTCCAGGGAACACTCAAGCTCACCCTTCAATATTTCAGCGCTTAGAGTGGGAAGGGGCAACTGGCGATGGAGGCTAAGAACAATGGCGGCTGCCCGGATGGCTCCGGCTCCCCCGAAATCACCAGTGAGATATTTCAACGGTGTAACCGCCAGATTGTTTATAGCCTTTGTGAAGGTTCTTTTAAGCTGATTATACTCCATGCGATCTAATTCACCGGAAAAATTGGCGGAGACATTGATCTGATCAATCTCACCGGGGTCGACGTTAGCCTCTTTCATGGCCATGGACATAGCCCGGGCCATCTGTTCCCCTTCGGCTTCGTAATGTCCAATGGATGTTACGCCCCCTGTAATTACACCCGATCTGAGAATTGCATAGATCTCTGCATCTCGCTCAAGAGCGAAATCGAGCCTCTCCATGACCAGAACCCCGGCCCCTTCCCCAAGAATCAGGCCGCCACCGGGTTTAGGATTTACCGGTTCATCATTCTCTACTCTGACCTTGTTGAGCGCCCCCACGGCATCATAACAGCAATACTGTATAGCAGATAACTCATCGGCTCCTCCCACCAGGGCCACATCCACCTGATTCTGTGACAGCAGATTCTGGGCATACAGGATGGCATTCTCTGCTGAGATCTCGTTTTGGCAAAAGGTGCTGTTAGGGCCTGTTATCCCATGAAGCATGGCAATATGGCTTGCAGGTGCATTAGGGACAGTCTCCGGGAATAAGAATGGCTGAGCGCCTCGAGGCCCATCTCTGAGAAGGCTGATATAAAAGTCTTCCACATGAGAACTGCTACCGTATGATGTTCCCATAATAACAGCGATTCTTCCTCTGTCGATCGTATCCAGAATCAGTCCGCTGTCTTTCAGGGCCTCCACGCTGGAGGCTACCGCCATCCTTGAGATTCTGCTCATTCGCCGATAGACCCCCGGTGGCATAAACTGACTTGGATCAAAGTCCTCAACCCAACCAGCGACATTAGATCGTAGGGAACTCGTGTCAAAGGAGGTGATTTTTTTTATTCCTGTCTTTGCCTTGCTGCAGTTATCCCAGAAGGATTCTCGTCCCACACCAAGTGGACTGACAACTCCAATACCCGTGATCACAATATCGATCATTTGCAACCCCTCAGCTCTTCCTTTCGCACCTGACCTCGGCCAAAAACCACTGAGGTATTATTTCCGCCAAAGGCAAAGGAATTGTTCAGGGCGATACGGATTTCCCGTGTCCTGGAAGTGTTGGGAACATAGTCCAAATCACAATCTGGGTCGGGATTCTCCAGGTGTATCGTAGGTGGGACAACCTGTTCGCACAGGGCCTGGACTGTGGCTACTGCTTCGATTGCTCCTGCTGATCCGAGACAATGACCGACCATGGATTTTGTTGAACTGATGGCCAGATCTCTGGCACCTTTCTCGCCAAAGACCCTCTTGATGGCCTTGGTTTCCATTTGATCGTTAATCTTGGTAGCTGTACCATGGGCATTGATATAGTCCACTTGATCGGTACTCACGTTGGCTATCTCCAGGGCCTTTACTATCACCCTGCTCATACCCATTCCCTGGGGGTCCGGGGAGGTCATATGAAAGGCATCCGAATTAGTGGCATAGCCAAGCACTTCTGCGTAAATGGGCGCTCCTCTATCTTCGGCACTCTCATAGTCTTCCAAAATAAGGATTGCAGCCCCCTCCCCGAGAGAGAGCCCCCGACGCCTCTTATCAAAGGGGCGGCAGTACTCAGGGTCCATGAGTCTCAAAGAATTGAATCCCGCAAAGGTCAATTCTGAAAGAGATTCGCTTCCTCCTGTGACCATAATCTCCTGTGCACCTGATCGAATCAAATCAAAGCCATACCCAATTGAGGTAGCACTTGAAGAACAGGCCGTTGAAATAGTCGCCCGAAATCCAGTCAGCCTATAGCGGCTGGCAATGAGATCGGTTAAGGTGCAGTGTGCGACGGGGAGCAGGAGGGAAGGTCTCGGCTTGGTTTTTTTTGACCATGATGTGCGGCGATATCTCTCCCACGAGGGCATACCGCCTGCGCCACCCCCCAATACAACACCGATCTTGTTCTTGGAGCATGTTTCGAGATCCAGATTAGCATCTGATAGGGCTTCCTGAGCAGCAATGAGCCCCAAAAGATCACACCGGGAAAACCTTCTTATTTCCTGGGATTTGAACAGGGCCTCCAGGTTTCTGTTTTTTATTTGTGCGGCCACCTGACAGGGAAAACCGGTGGTGTCAAAAAGTGATGTTGGCCCAATTCCACACTTCCCATTAAAGAGTGCTTCCCTGAAGGTGGGCATGGACTCCCCGATGGCGGTTATGATACCAAGCCCTGTTACGGCGACCCGCTTTGAGGTATTTGTGATCATCGATCTTTCCAGAACAGATTCATGAGAAATATGATGCTGATACGAAACGTATCCTTTATGGGGCGGTAGTAGGATCGGTGTTCGTGGTTTGAGAAATAGATCGTTTTAATAGGCACAAAGCCCATCTTGTAACCCCGCTTACCTGCTCTGAGCAGGATGTCGGCCTCTGCCTCAAAACCATCATTCAGAACGTGGATGTTTTCCATCACTTCACGGTCATAGAGCCTGAACCCACATTGTGAATCCTCAACAGGCTGGCCGATCAACCAGGAGAAGGTATAGGTGCCTATTATGTTGTTGGCATAACGAATGCGGGGCATCTTTCCCCTGCCATGTAATCTGGCACCAATAACAATCTTTGATCTGTTGGTCGCATGATGTTCAATAAATTTGGGTATTTCAGATGGATCGTGCTGCAAGTCGGAATCAAGGGTAATGGTAGCGTCGAAATTATTGACCAGCGCATATTTGAAGCTGATACGCAGGGCATTTCCCTTGCCTCTGTTTTTCGAAACCCGTATGACATGAGCCCCAGCATCTCGAGCTAAGCGCGCTGTTTCATCGGTAGAGCCATCGTCTACAACCACCACGTGATCAATCTCACGCCGTGTTTTCTCAACGACCTTAGAAATAGTGGTCTCATTATTGAAAGCCGGGATGACAGCACAGATTCTCATACCGATTCAAAAATGAAGATTCTAATCTTGTAGACAATAGTCTACTAAGTTGTTTATTCGCCTTTCAAGTTCCCCGCTCAGTCGATAAATCATTTTTCTGTTGGTTGTCAAAAGCACCTGTGTCGTTTCTCCCCGAGCAAGAAGGGTTCGATTCTCTTTGAGCAATATCTCAAATTTAAATATTAAGGCTGCGATTTCCGGTTTGACCGCGGTCGTTCTAATAATGATCCGGTCACCAGATGCTGCTGGGTTCTTGAAATCGCATTTTAAACTGACTACAGGTGCAACATAACCCAGGTCAACGATTTGCCTCGGCAGAAGATCAAACCGCCGCAGCAGTGATATCCGACCAGCCTCAAACCATGCCATATAATGCCCATACCAGGCCATCCCCCATTCGTCCACTTCGTTAAAACGGACCGTTTCCTCTGTCTCTACCCACTGCACAGGCTAGTTCCTCTGCTTATATTTGTTCTGTATGAACCCAGCCAAAGCACTTATCGAAGCGAATGCCCTTTTTCCAACCTCCTCATCCTCGATGATAACATCAAAGATCTTCTCGATGGCCACCACAAGTTCCAGGGCGTCTATGGAATCGAGGCCCAATCCTTTCCTGAACAGGGGGGCACTCCTGTCGATTCTTTCTACAGTAACACCTTCTAACTTAAGGGTGTCAATGATCATTTTCTTGAGAAATTCGCACAGTGCCTCTGAATTGTTGACGATCTCATCCAATTTCTTACCTCTCATTCATCTATTTCAGGTCAAACCACCATCAGCAGCCAATACCTGGCCGGTAATATATCCTGCCTTTTCTGATGCCAGGAAGAGAACTGCCCAGGCAACGTCTTCTGGTTCACCGAACCTACCCATAGGAATCATATGTAAGAGATTGCTCTTTGTCTCCTGGTCCAGATTTTCTATCATAGGTGTGGAAATGATCCCCGGGCACACGGCGTTTACCGTAATGCCCAGGCGGGCCATCTCCTTGGAAAGGGATCTGGTAAAGGAGATTATCCCCCCCTTTGAGGCCGCATAGTTTGTCTGGCCCGCCCTTCCTGTAAGTGCACTGGGTGAGGTGATATTAATAATACGACCAAACCTCCGAGCTATCATGGTCTTTATGATTGCCCTGGAGCACAGATACGTTCCCTTCAGGTTAACTTCCAGCACCCGATCCCAATCCTCCTCGTCGAGGAACATGAGCAGTTTGTCTCTGATGATTCCGGCATTGTTAACCAGGATATCCACATATTCCCATTGGTCTAAGACGCTACTTATCATCTTCTGAACATCAGCCCCGATAGAGACATCTGCCTTTAAGAGAAGGGATTTTGTTGCCACGCTTTCCAGTTCCACCTCTGTCCTCGATGCGCTTTCATCATCGGAGGAATAATTTACGCCCACCCATGCACCTTCCCGGGCAAAGGCCAAGGCTATTGCCTTTCCCAGGCCTTTGGTGCCTCCGGTAACAATCACTCTTCTATCCTTAAATCCAACAGAGTTATGGGCCATGGTAGCGGAAAAGTCGTAAAGTAACAGATATTATTTAGCAAAGGAACCTTTTTACTGCAAGAACAAATTGCCAGTTCCTCCTTGTCTCCAATTGTCAAACCGGATCGTAAGTTTTCCTTGTGGCTTTGCTTGTTGTCTGGTAAGAAGAAATCTGCATTCCTGCTAAGTTATTGTGTTTTTTCAGATAAGCCTGTGAAAGGCTCATTTAAATAACACATAATCAAAGGAGGTAGGCCATGAAAGCCGCTTACCTCGGAATCGATGTGGGTTCTATCAGCACCAACCTGGCACTGATAGATGAGGCCGGTGAACTGCTTTATAAGAAATACTTGCTCACCCATGGCCAACCCATGAGGATCATGCAGAATGGCCTCAGGGAGTTGGCCAGGGAGATGGATGGAGCTGTAACCGTCACGGGCTTGGGAACCACGGGCAGTGGTCGCTACCTAGCTGGCATCCTGGCGGGTGCCGACGTCATCAAGAATGAGATTACTGCTCACGCAGTGGCTGTGCTTCACTATGAGCCATCAACCCAGACGATCATCGAGATCGGTGGCCAGGATTCCAAAAACATCATCTTGCGCAACGGCACCGTCATCGACTTTGCCATGAACACCGTGTGTGCCGCGGGCACCGGTTCCTTCCTGGACCAACAGGCGCACCGGCTGGGAATCCCCATTGAGGCCTTTGGTGACTATGCCCTCAAGGCCAAGAAGCCGGTGAAGATCGCAAGCCGCTGTACGGTTTTTGCCGAATCGGACATGATCTACAAGCAACAGATGGGCCACAGTGCGGAAGACATCATCGCTGGTCTCTGTGAGGCCCTGGTGCGCAATTACCTGAACAACCTGGTGAAGAGCCAGGAGCTTCGGGAGCCCATTCTCTTTCAGGGGGGTGTGGCAGCCAACGTGGGCATGCGGGCAGCCTTCGAACGTGTTCTGGGAAAACGGTTGATCGTTCCCCCTCATTTTGAGGTTATGGGGGCCATTGGCTCCGCGCTGCTCGCCAAGGAAGCGGTAGCATCCAGCGGGCGAAGCCGATTCCGCGGTGTCGAGGTTGGAGAAATAGACTATCAGTTCAATAGTTTTGAATGCGAGGGCTGCTCCAACGGCTGCGAGGTCATGGAGGTCAAGATGCTGGTGGCGCCGGGTCAGGAGCGATTGGTGCGTTGGGGGGATCGTTGCGGCAAATGGGAAACCGCCGATTTCTAACCACCCTTGTGTCGCTTGATCAGGTCCACAAAGGCCTCCAATCGGGTTTGCACAGCGCCGGGCGAGGTGTGCTCATCGAAGATAAGGGTGAGTAGGGGAATATTATAATCGGCTGCCACCCGGGTCAAGATCGTCTGGGCCACTAGCTCCGGCATGCAGGTGAAGGGCATCAGGTGAACGATACCGTGGAAGCCCTTTCGGGCAAAATGGATGGATTTCCCCACTGATTTTATGCTTTCACCGCCACTGGGGTCCCACAGGTACGGCCTGGCCTTCCGTAGGGCCCACTTAAACTGGTTGCGCCTGAAGGGTTTGAAGCGGAAGCGGTCATTGAGCCAGTCACTCAACCACACGCCCCGATGGACTTCCACTCCCATCTCACCCAGACGCTCTTCCACATTCATGTTGGCGTAGTTTTCCAGAACCATGAAAATCTCACCGACTATGCCTACCCGCACCACCGGTCGGCTGCGGTCAATGGCAACACGCTTCAAAATCCGGCGGACCTGGCGCCTGGCCTGAAAAAGGCCGCGGATTTGGTGGGTCTGCTCAATAATCCTCAGGCTATGGCGAAGAGCCCTGTCGGTCGCCCTCCTCTCCACTTCTCTAGGCCTGAGCCAGTGGGCTCGCCGAAGTACCCAGTCTATAAGGGCGAGACGGTGAAGAATAAAGAAAAAGAGCCTGTAGGAGCTCCATTTGGAGGTGAGCCCGGCGATCATCTTGATGGTGGCAAGCATGTCGCGCAGGCTGTCCGGATCATCTGCCCGACCCATCCGGAACTGGTAGCCCAGGTCCCGGAGGATCTGTTCCTGGACCACGCTGTAGTATCCAAAGCGACAGGGGCCGAAGCCGCCGGGCATAATGATATCGGTGGCACCTTGATTGAGGGCCTGAATCATATTGCCCAGATTGATTTTGAAAGGGAGGCAGGTGCACTCAGGGGAATACCGCGTTCCCAGTAGGAGCGCTTCTTTGTTGGGGCGCGGCGGCATGGTTATCTGTACGCCAAGGTCTTTGAACACCCGTTCAAAGCCGAGGTGGAGGTGACCCATGTGGGGAACGGTCAGATGCATTTCTCGGGATTCGGGCTGGTTATCGAGGTGTGTTGTTCTGGGCAGTCCAGCGCTCTGTTGCCTCTGAAGTCTTAGGTCCTGACGTCCAGGTTTTTTCCTTTGGTCTATCATGTCCAGGAACGCCTCCACCCTGGTATTCAAGCCGGTGTCGCCACTGTGCTCGTCGAGAACCAGACTGAGGATGGGCTTGGTTGAGTGCTTGGTAACGTAGTGTTCCACAAGCGCGGTGGTGAAAGAGTCCTGACCGCAGCCGAAGCTGGAAACGTTAATGATGCCATCCACCTCGGGGCGTTCCATGTAGAACATGGCCGCAGCAACCAGGTCTTTGCCCAACTGCCAGTACACCTTTTTGGGCAGCCGTTGGCTCTGTTTCTCTTTGGCATCGGGAGGCACACATTCGGGGGTGAGGATCTGGACCCCATGGGCTTTGAGGAGACCTGGCAGATCATGGCTGAGGACAGTGTCAAAAGTGATATAGGAACGGCCGATGACCGCCACCCGGTAGCGCACCTGGACACTTTGTCTATTTTGACGCTCGCTAAAGGTCTCATCCCATGGCCCTAACGCCTTGTCCAGGGAATACATCTGCACCCGCCGCTCGAACTCGGCCTGGGCCTCTTGAGCAGCTAACCACGCCTTTCTCAACCGGGTATGGTTGCCTGTGAAACGACGCCCGACCCAACCGCAGGCCTCGGCAAACCCCTGGGGTTTTGGCAGTTTGACGTTGATCTTGGGATCCAACAACCCGGGTAGCCAGGGGAAAACGTTACGAGCCATGTCAGTCAGGCCCAAGACCTTGGGACACATGAAGGCATCTGAGCTGACACTGATCATTCGTGGTAGCAAGAGCCAGTCCACCTGATCCTTCAACCGGGCCACGTGCTCGAGGAATACCTTAACAGGGAGGCACAGGTCACTGCGGGTGAGGCTTTGAGCGGTCTCCAGGTGCTTCCGTTCGGTGGGCTCCGACACCCGCACGGATACCCCCAATTGAGAAAGGAAGGTTGCCCACAGGGGCTGGTAGTGAAAATAGAGGAGCCCGCGGGGGATGCCTACTACCGGAGCGTTTGAACTGGAGTTTCCCGAATCCTGATGAAAACCCATTGACTCTGAGCAAAGAAGAAGCTCTTCCCTTGTCATACCTATTAGTTCTTATGTTATATGATCATAGAGAAGTGGGTTATTTTTATCAAGACCAATTTTATCCCGATCTTCTGTGAAAAGCCTATTGAAGGACAATTAAAGAGCTTCCTCATCTTTATTGATAAGCCAGAGTGGGATAGCCACCCTTTACTTTCAACACAACCTGCAGTATTATCCAAAAATGGTAAACAATTTCTCTATCCGGGTTTGTTGATCCTTTCCCCATCTTTGAAAGGGCTTTCTTGTTTTCCCAATTGCAATTGTTACAAGAAAACAGGTTATGAACTCTGATGTATTCATTACTGATGGGCACTGGAGAAAGTCACTGGCGGCTGTGCGAGCCCTCGGAAGAAAGGGGATTAGGGTTACGGTAGGCGAAAGCACGTGCTTGGCGACTGCCGCCTTCTCAAGATACTGCCATCGGGCCGTGGTCTATCCCTCTCCCCATTACAGGCCCTCGGAGTTTGTGAACTTCCTCTGTGGGGAGTTAAGGCATCGCTCTTATCAAATGCTCCTGCCTATGGAGGATGAAACCTTGGGTCTCATATCGCGACATCATTCCGAGTTCTCCCGCCTGACGTACCTCCCGATAGTATCCTTTGAGAAACTCCAGTTTGCCCTGCGCAAAGATAAGATCCTTCAAACGGCCGAAAAGCAGGGAATTCCCATACCACGAACCTGGTATGTAGAGGATATATCCCAGCTTAATGGACTTAAGAACCATCTCCCCTATCCGGTAGTGATAAAACCTCAGATGAGTTCTGGAGCGGTGGGCATGTCCTATCCCAAGAACCCAGCGGATTTAATGGAACAATACCTATCGATCCATCGACGTTTCCCTTACCCATTGATCCAGGAACTTATCCCCCGTGAGGGACCGGGTTATGGGGCCTCTTTTCTCATGGATGACAGAGGAAAGGTAAGAGCCTCTTTTGTCCACAGGCGCTTGAGGGAATACCCTGTAACTGGAGGTGCGAGTACACTGCGAGAAAGTGTCAGGCATGATGATATTCGTGATATGGCACGGGCCTTATTGAAAGCCCTTGATTGGTTCGGGGTGGCTATGGTGGAGTTTAAGGTTGATCCCCGCGATGGCACCCCAAAACTGATGGAAGTCAACCCCAGATTCTGGGGCTCATTATCCCTGGCCGTAGAAGCGGGTGTTAATTTTCCGTATCTCTTGTATCGTATGTCTCGTGGTGAAAGCTTTAGACCAGTTGAACATTACCAGATAGGAAAGAGATGCAGGTGGCTGTTGCCAGGGGATATACTCCATTTTATTCACAATCCCAGGCGTATGAGACTCTGGCCCGGATTCTTTCACTTTTGGGACGGGAATACGGCCTATGACATATTATCTCGTAAAGATCCTCTGCCGGTCCTGGGGAGAATCCTGACGCTCCTGACCTTTATATATGACCCGGACATGAAACAACGGCTAGAAAAAAGAAAACCATGACCGTTGAAAATATCTTGACGGTAGATGTAGAAGACTGGTTTCACATCTGTGGGATAGAAAGACTGATACCTGAAGCGAGTTGGCATCAGCTGGAAAGTCGAGTCAGAATGAATACCATGAAGATACTGGAGGTTTTGCGCCGAAAGGGGGTCAAGGCCACCTTCTTTGTCCTCGGTTTTATTGCTGAAAGACATCCCGATCTGATTAAGAGAATCGAAGGGGCAGGTCATGAAATTGCCACTCACGGATATGCCCACAGGCGAGTTTATGAAATGTCGCCCGATACGTTCCGCCAGGACCTAAAAAAGGCCGCAAGCATAATATCTGCGATAACGGGTTATCCTGTCAAAGGGTATAGGGCCCCAGAGTGGTCAATCCGGGACGATTCTCTCTGGGCCCTTGATATCTTGCAGCAAGAAGGTTTTGAGTATGATTCCAGCATGGCACCGCTACGCATAATCGGAAACCCCGATTATGCCACGATACCTTACAGGTTGATACTCGATCAAGGTCACTTATGGGAACTTCCTCCCTTGGTTGCTCCTACACCTCTGGTCAATCTCCCTCTGGGTGGGGGGTGGGGATTGCGAATCTTCCCTTACAACCTTATTCGATCCAACATACTAAAGCTGAACAATCAGGGCCGTCCAGCTGTCATCTTTCTCCACCCTCGTGAATTTGACCTGGATAATCCTCGCATCAGACTTCCTCTGGTTAAGAAGTTTGTGTTGGATGCACGAATCGAGAGGACAGGAAAAAGGCTTGCCCGATTACTGGATGACTTCAGTTTTACATCTGTATCGGCTGTCTTAAAGAGAGTGAATAAGAATTGAATTCAACGGGTCACAAGGTAGAATAGGCACCCAAAGTCATGCTTGACGCTATATTATTTTTGAAAAACAATCTTACCGATCATTTTGTGATCTATTTTATCCCACTTTACATAGTGGGAGGCAGACCGGTTGCCCTCCTGAGCGCTCAATTCTTGGGATTCAGAATAGCTCTTTTATTGCCTGTGATCGTTATGTTGGATACGCTTCAAATCCCTTTTTTTTACTATCTCTACGGCACGGTCTCCAGAGGGTTATTCATGCGGAAACTCCATGAAAGAACCACAAAGAAAGAGGAGAGGCTCCGCAAATCAAGATTTTTCCGCTGGATACAGCTCATGGGAACACCGGGGGTTGTGGCCATAACAATGTTGCCACTGAAAGGCTGTGGTATGTGGAGTGGGGTTCTTTTGTCAAAGCTCTTAAGGCTGCCTAAGCAGATCAGTTATCCCCTTTTGATTGTTGGCAGCATATTGGGATGTGTTTTTCTCTTTGGTGTGGGTGAGGTTATGTTGCAATTAAAGGATCTTTTTGTTAATAAATGAGAGGAGATATTGAAGACGGGGATGAAACAGGTGTTAGCCAGAATAAAGCGAAATTTGTTGATTCGTACCCTTAATTCGCTCTTTGCCAGCCTTTCCTGTATAGAAAGCGAAAGGATTTTTAGGTGGTCCTATTCGCTGATAGCCCTCTTAGCAGAAAAGCTGGCAAAGAAGGACTATTACGTGAAAAAGATACGGTGGATAAAGGAAAAATTTGACAGCAACCATCCCAGTTTAACCGTCGCAAAAAAGATATTGCGGGGCACTAACCCGCACCATCGGAAGACACTCATAAAGACCTTCGTGATTAACCAGGCGCTGGTTGGAACCAACAAGAGAAGGGAGTTTTCCGAAAGAAATGAAGGGCTCTATCCCCCTGGTTTCTTTGTTATCAGCCCGAGCATGAAATGCAATCTGAACTGTTATGGCTGTTATGCCGGCTACTATGACAAGAAGGCAGAGCTCACCTTTGATGAAATAGATAGGGTCATGACTCAGGCCAAGGAGATGGGCATGTATTTTTGTGTGGTGTCAGGAGGTGAGCCGTTATTTCATCCAAGAATCTTTGATATTTTTGAGAAGCATAACGATATCATTTTCCAAATGTATACCAATGGTAGCTTGATTGACGAAAAAGCCTGTGAACGATTTGCTGAGGTTGGCAATGTTATCCCGGCCATTAGCGTTGAAGGCTTCAAAAAAGAGACCGATGAACGCAGGGGAGAGGGACATTTTGACCGTATCATGAAAGCGATGGATTTGTTGAGGGAGAGTAGAATATTATTTGGGTTTTCAGCTACCTTAACAAGGCAAAATGCAGAGATCTTGAGCAGTGATGAGTTCATCGACCTTATGATTGAAAAGGGCTGTATTCTTGGGTGGTATTTTATGTACGTTCCAATCGGTCGGGAGCCAAACCTTGAGCTGATGCCGACGCCTGAACAGAGGGGCTACCAATTTGAACGTCTGACCTATCTTCGGGCCAACAAACCCATACTGTTGGCCGACTTCTGGAACGATGGGCCTGTGGTTGGGGGTTGTATTTCTGGCGGAAGAAAGTATTTCCATGTCAATGCCAAAGGAGATATAGAGCCCTGCGTCTTTTGCCACTTTGCAACTCACAACATAAGGACCAGCCCCCTGCAAGATGCCATTAACTCGCCTTTGTTCCGGTCGATTCGCTGCCAGCTTCCTGCACATGAAAACCTTCTCCGGCCTTGTATCATAATTGACAAACCAGAGGTTAGCAGGAACGCTATTCTTGAACATGGTGCCTACTTTACCCATGAG
>JABXJY010000143.1 GCA_013375385.1 Desulfobacterales bacterium | reverse complement strand
GAATTTGTCAAGGATTTTGTCTGGCCAGCCTTGAGGGCCAATGCCATCTATGAAAACAACTACCTTTTAGGTACCTCCCTTGCGAGGCCACTCATAGCCAAACACCAGGTGGCTGGAGCCAGAGATAAAGGTGCAGATGCAGTGAGCCATGGTGCCACGGGAAAGGGGAACGATCAGGTCAGATTTGAACTTGCCTATATGGCCCTGGATCCAGCGCTAAAGATCATCGCTCCATGGAAGATATGGGATTTCAAGGGAAGAGAAGATCTCATTCGATATGCCAGAAAAAAGGGTATATCAATCCCTGTTACCAAGGAAAGGCCCTATAGCAGTGACAGGAACCTTCTCCATGTAAGCTTCGAGGGTGGTGTCTTAGAAGACCCATGGCAAGAACCACCAGAGGATATGTTTGTCATGTCTGTATCTGCCCAAAATGCCCCGGATAGGGTCACCTGTGTGGAAATAGATTTTGAGAATGGAAATCCTGTGGCCGTTGATGGTAAGAGACTTTCGCCTGCAAACCTCCTCAAGCGACTCAATGAGTTAGGGGGGGGCAATGGCATAGGCCGTGTGGACATGGTGGAAAACCGATACGTCGGCATGAAATCGAGGGGTGTATACGAGACCCCGGGTGGAACGATCTTGAGGATTGCCCACATCGCAATGGAATCTATCACCGTGGACAGAGAGGTTATGCATATTAGGGATGGGCTGACGCCTAAGTATTCCGAGATGATTTACTATGGTTACTGGTTCACCCCTGAAAGACGGATGCTTCAGTGCCTTATTGATGAGACACAACGAAATGTTACAGGCAGGGTACGCCTTACATTGTACAAAGGTAACTGCACCGTCGTTGGAAGAAAATCTGACTTTTCCCTCTACAGTGACGAATTCGTCACATTTGAAGAGGATACGGTATATAACCAGAAGGATGCAGAGGGATTTATCAGGCTTAACGGGCTCAGATTAAAGATTGCAAATCTCATGAGACAGGGAAGGTAAGATGGGAGGCAAGCTCTGGGGAGGCCGGTTCAAGACGGGTACAGATAAGATCGCGGAAAGCTTTAATGCCTCCATACATTTTGATAAGAGGCTCTTCAGGGAGGATATTGAAGCGAGCATGGCATATTCCAGGATGCTTGCAAAACAGGGTATACTCAGCAAGGATGAGGCTGCGACTATCCTCAATGCCTTGAAAGAGATTTATGGTGAAATAGAAAGAGGTGATTTCACCTTTGATGAGACCCTGGAGGATATCCACACCCATATCGAAAGGGCCTTGATAGAAAGGATCGGCCCATTGGGTGAAACTCTCCATACCGGAAGAAGCAGAAACGATCAGATAGCCCTTGATGAAAGGTTATACGTAAGAAATTCAACTTTCAGAATCATCAACCTGATAAGGGAGTTTCAGTCATCCTTGATTGGGCTGGCAGAAAAGAACCATGACCTGATTATGCCGGGTTACACCCATCTCCAGCGTGCCCAGCCTGTACTCCTAGCGCACCATCTGTTAGCCTACTACGAGATGCTGAAGAGAGACAAAGAAAGGTATGAGGAGGCCCTAGGAAGAACAAATGTTCTTCCTCTCGGTAGTGGAGCGCTGGCCGGAACCACCTTTAATATCGATCGGGAATTCTTGTCCAAGGAACTGAAAATGGAAGGCATTACTGCTAACAGCATGGATGCGGTATCGGACAGGGACTATATAGTGGAGCTTATGTTCATTTCCACCCTTCTGATGATGCACCTTTCTCGTCTTTGCGAAGAATTGATTATCTGGTCAACCCAGGAATTTGATTTCATAGAGATCTCCGATGCCTTTGCTACCGGTAGCAGCATCATGCCCCAGAAGAAGAATCCGGATATACCTGAGCTGATCAGGGGGAAAACAGGACGGGTATACGGTAATCTGATCTCCCTGTTAACAACGATGAAAGGCCTTCCCCTCACCTATAACAAGGATATGCAGGAAGATAAGGAACCCCTCTTTGATACCGTGGATACAGTAGAAAGATCCCTCACAGTCCTTTCCGGGCTCCTAAAAGAGATAGATTTCAAGAGAGAGAGCCTTAAAAAGGCAACTGAGAAGGGGTATCTGGTTGCAACAGACCTGGCCGATTATCTGGTTAGCAGGGGTATGACATTCAGAAAGGCCCATCACCTCGTTGGTGATATGATCCTGTCAGCTAAAGAGAAAAGAAAGGAACTACGTGAGCTTGACTTACGTGAGATGAAACGCTTTAGCACCCTTATTGAGGATGATGTCTACGAATGGCTGGATCCCATATCATGTATCAAGCGCCGAAATGCTAGTGGAGGAACCGGGCCTGAGACGGTTAAGAAGGCGTTAACCAAGGCAAAGGAAGAGCTGCATGAAAGGTAGGGTTTTTATAGTGTTCTTTTTTCTGATGTCTCTCCTCATGGTATTGCTCGGTTGCGGTAGAAAGGGACCCCCTGCTCTACCCCAAAAACCCTCCTCCCTCATCAGGATAGAACAGAAAGCTCAGCTCCCAGGGTGCCGTATACCTGGAACTTGGAGTAATGGAATAATGGAGGGATGGGGTACTGGCGGACTGGAATATTCAAGACATAGACATAAATGAACGCATAAGGAGGTCAAATTGATGAAAGGTATGCCTAATATGGGTAATTTGCTCAAGAAAGCACAACAGCTCCAGGAGAAGATGACAAAGCTTCAGGAGGAATTAGGCGAAAAGACGGTTGAGACATCCGCCGGAGGCGGAATGGTTACCGTTGTGTCAAATGGAAAACAGGAGATCGTTTCTATAAAGATTGATCCCGAGGTAGTAGATGCAGACGATATCGAGATGTTAGAGGATCTTATTTTAGCGGCAGTCAACGATGCCCTTCATCAGGCAAAGCAAATGGTCACTGAGGAGATGACCAAGTTGACCGGGGGAATAAAGATACCGGGCATGATGTAAGGAATTTGCGATGTGCGATATGGGATTTGGGATGTGGGCATATCACATATCCCATGGAACGTCAGGTACTTTTAACCCTGGTCCAGTCGTGGCCTATAGGCTTAATATGCTCATTGGAGCGCTTACTGGCTTATAGACTTAGCAGGCTGATTAAAGAGCATAGCGCCAGGGCGGGCTTTGGCTCACTTGAGGCACTTACATGGGAATCTATCCGCCATCACTGGGAAGACTCATTGAACAATTTAGTAAATTTCCTGGCATAGGACAGAAATCAGCAGAGAGATTGGCCCTCTATGCCCTGAGGAGCCCAAAAGAGCTTGCCGAGGGACTCGCCCAGAGTCTTTTGGAGGTAAAAGAAAAGATCAGGTTTTGCTCTATCTGCTTCAATCTTACCGATAAGGATCCCTGTCCCATCTGCACCGATCAAAGAAGGGCAAATGGCAGCCTTTGCGTTGTTGAAGGGCCTGGAGACCAGTTGGCCATTGAAAAATCAGGGGCCTTTAAGGGTAGGTACCATGTTCTGCAGGGGGTTCTTTCTCCCCTCGATGGAATCGGAGTAGAAGACCTGCGCATAGCCGAACTCATGTCACGCCTGAGAAATGAAACCATAAAGGAGGTTATACTGGCCATCAATCCAACCGTAGAAGGAGAGGCAACCGTCTCATATCTGGCCGATATGTTGAGAGGAAAGGATGTGATTGTTACAAGAATTGCCTTAGGTATTCCCCTCGGTGGTGACCTCAAATATATAGACAGCATGACCCTGAAAAGATCCATAGACAACCGATCCTCCTGTGCTTCATGATCTCAAACAAGCCTTCAAAGAACCTGCTCATATCCCTTCTTTACCAACTTCTTCGCCAGGTCAACAGCCTCACCAGCATCCGGCGCATATCCATCTGCCCCTATGTCTTTGGCGAATTTTTCATTGACCGGAGCACCGCCGACTATAACTTTTACGCTCTCTCTAACCCCACTGGCCTTCAGTGCATCGATAACCCTTTTCATCTGCGGCATCGTGGTGGTTAACAGGGCAGATAGTCCCAGTATGTCAGGTTTGTACTCAGAGACCCGTTCCACTATTGTTTCCGTTGGAACATTGACCCCCACGTCCTGGATTTCAAACCCTACACCACGCAGCATGGTAATCACCATGTTTTTCCCGATGTCGTGCATATCCCCCTGGACGGTTCCTATTAAAACCTTGCCGCTTACCTCCTTTTTCATCCGGGCAAGGTAAGGTTCTAGAACCACCAGCGCTTCGTTCATGGCCCGGGCAGAAAGGAGCACCTCTGGGATAAATACATCCCCTGCCTTAAAGCGCTCGCCAATCACTTCCATGGCCGAGATCATGCTGCGGTGTAGAACATCGTGGGCACTCACGCCCTTGTCGAGCAATTCTTGGGCATGTGTCTTTATCTCTGTGTGGTTGCCTTTGAGGACGTCGTCTTGGATGACCTTGAAGACTTCATCCTTGACGAGCTCCGGCATGACCCGTGCCGCAGCCTCAGCGAGTTGTGCTTCCGAAATGGGACGTGCTGCCCCTCCTTCCAGTGGCAAACGCCCCTCCTTTTCTATACGTTCCCCTATCCGAACCACGCGGTCAAAGACGGCGTGGGCTGGGGTGGTATCCGCAATTCCTACAATGAAGCGCCTGCCAGGTGCCACCGCCTTGAAGAGATGATCCAGATAGGCTTCAAGATCTTCATCTGTCGCCGTTTCTGCCATCAGCAAAATCTCGGGTATGCCACCCCAGACAGTCAATCTGTCGCTCCACCTCCGGTAGTATTCTTCAATCTTCACCCTGGTCATGGGGTAAGGGGTGACGGCTTCCGCCACATGCATGCCGGAATCCCTGATCAAATCCATTAATCCCAAGTTTTCACCGTCGCAGTGGCATATCACAATCTTCCCTTTTGAGCCGAGGGTATCGACTGCCTTCCTGATCCAGGGCAATATCTCTTTCTCGAATAGGGATGGATAGGTAATCATGTCGTCAAAATTAGAGCCCCACAAAACTGCCTCCGCAGGGGAGTCCGCAACAATCTTCAACGCCTGATTAAAATAACCCTCCATAATCTCAGCCAGTGCTCGCATCTCTTTCTGGTGGTCATGATAGTGGTAATAGAATCCCGTGGCATCCAGGAAATCTTTTTGAATGAAATGCATGGGAGAAGCGCCCCCTAGCCCGCAACCACGAGTAGCAGCAACCCCATCCTCCCCAATATCATTTTTCCATTTGATGAAATCATCAAAATCCGGAATCAATTCCAGGTTTTCAAAGATATACCCCACCACGCGGTAATCCTCGGGTTTCTTGATCACCCGTTCCTTAACCCAGGTAATGGAGGCCCCGGCCTTTCTCATCTCCTCGGTATATATGGTGGTGGTGCTCACCATGCCCAGAGGTGTATGATATTCCACATGAGTGGTGTCCCCCTCACGATCGACCTTGATCTCTACATCCGAAGGGAACTTACATTTAAAGGCAAGTTCTTTCAAAGCGTAAATTCCTATGGCCCGGTGGAGGCTGTCTTCAGGCCTACGCACGTTCAGATATTCAGGTACGATTTTGTGTAAGGCCCATCCTTCCGCCCGGGAGATTTCATCTTGCGTGCGTCCTTTGTGTCTCTTCGGCAAAGTGCCGGCTGTAGAATTTGCATTGTACCAAAGATCGATGCGAGGCACATACGGAAGCATATCGGGCATTTCGCCCCGCATCGCCATTAACATTCTCTGCCTATGAGTCATCATATTTTGTCTCCTTCACTCTTCCTGCTCTTCCCTCTCCCATTCCTCAAACTTCAGCCTATTTGCCTTCCTCCTTCTCAGATAACCAAGGATGAAGACAATGGTGACCAGAAACCACAGGGTTGTGGTGCTCGTAACGATAGGTATCCAGCTGAACCTCAATTTGAGGTAATTCCTCCATCTTTTCTCCAGCTCTTCCAACCTGATACCGTAAACCCCCATCAGGACTTCTTTCAATCCTTTGCTTCCACTGTATTCCTTGATAAATCGATGGAAACTCTCTTTACCGTATCGGCTTATCAAGAAAGAGATAAGGTAAAAACTTTCTGAGTAGGCAAGTCCTGCCCTATCCACCTCCTGGGGAAAGGAACCGGTTATCTCCGAGAGGGGAATAAGTGAGTCAGTGAGAACTGCCCGGGTCATGGTAGAAACCCTGGATAAATCCCATTCCCTGGATTCGTACATGGCCAATCCTTCATCCAACCACCGGGGGACCTTTTCCCTGCCCTCAAATGCTCTACCCAGGGCGATGTGGGAGAATTCGTGTTTAAAGACCTTTCTCAAATCCATATGCCCCCTGGTGGTAGCCCTGGGGGATTTTATGATTATGAGGTTCAAGCTGGGGTAAGCCACCCCTACCGCCCAGGAGGGGACCTTCCCTTTTGGTTGAATTTCTTGAAACTTCCTGGATGAGGGAGCAAGATAGACCTTAGTTCTCTCCTCAAAGTCAATGCCCAGATCCTCCACAACTTCCCTCCTCAATCCCTCAGCCTGATCAATTAAGGATCTCATTAATCTCTCGTCCTGGGAATGGAAATAGAAGACAAAGTGAGGGGTACTGATCCCTACATAATCTGAGGCATAACTCACCAAAGGGGTGAAAAGGTGCAGGATGATTATGGCAAAGCAGTATCCAAGCCTTGGTAAAAACATGAGGAACACCTCACACCAAAAAAACTGTCATCTTAAAAACCTTCTCCTTGTCACACATAGTAACAAAACGGCCTGATTGTCAAAAGTGTAGACTTTACCGAGGTTTTCTTATATAATATAATATAGGAGCGAAGAATGCGCGACTTTTATGCCATTTCCCTCTACAGATAGTCTCGGAGGTGAAAGTATACATCGCTTACAAATCAACAGAAAGGGAGGTACGGTTATGGAGAAACCGATTTTTGCCGTCGCAGCTGTGGCAGCATTTATTTGGTTTGGGCTAACTGGGTGCGCCCCTCAAAACTACGTCCAGGAGCAGATCGCTCAGGCTTTGGACACCAAGATTAACGAGACCCAGAAGCAGGTTGAAGCCAACCAGATGGAAATCGCCAAGCTGAAGGAAGCTGCTTCAGATCAAAACG
>JABXJY010000142.1 GCA_013375385.1 Desulfobacterales bacterium | reverse complement strand
GGGTCCAGGCACCTGCGCAAGGATTGCAGAGGTAATGTCGGGAAGGGCCATCTTCCAGCAGGGACTCGCAGTAACCTGCGAAGACTTGCCTACCAAGGGGACAACCTGAGGCGGCAAGAGGATTATGGTCTGGCGCATGAGCCGGTAAGAGCTATGAAGGCCGGGTAACTCCGGCTGAGGCAGTGCAAGACACTGCCCCAGAGGGGGTAACACCCTCGAAGGGCAAAGAGGCTCTCGGTAAGTGGCGGGCACTAACAAGGACCACAGTCCGGGCTCTGAGCCGGGTAGCGGTGTCACCGCAGATGTGTGTCGAGCCGGGGATATAACCTATTGGTCAAGGGGTGTATGCAGGCGAGTGCTTAAGCCTCGGCTGAGTAGGGAAGGTTCCTCGGGGAAAGCTACTGCTGCCAACCGGACTCGGGAAATCCGACCGTCCGGGATGAGACGGGGGCTTGCGGAAACGTGGGCTATGGGAGTCGGACTGAGGCCCACTGGGAAACCAGTGGATAAGCCACCGAACCCTAAGGCTGCGCGCGCCGTATTTCTACCCGACCATTTCCAAATGCCTGGCCAAATCTGTAAGAGACATCCCCAGCTCCCTGACTGCCCAAAAGCAAAGAAGACTCCGCTTTTACTTATCTTTAGTCATACTCTGATATGATCAACTCAACCTTCTGGTGGTTCAGCAGGAAGTCTCATCCGGATCTCCAATCCTGCAGGCGAATTGACTGCTTTGATGTTTCCACCGTGTCTTTCTATCATCTTTTTAGTAATAGCCAGGCCCAATCCCGATCCGGCGGCATTGGATCGTTCTGCCCGATGGAAGGGGTCGAAAATCCTTGACAGATCCTCTTCTGCCAACTCCTCGAATGAGTTCGTGACACGGATCTTCAGAAAGCCTTGTTCACAATGCATCTTGACGACAACATCTCCTTTTTCCGGCGTAAACTTTGCGGCATTGTCAAGGATGTTTAAAAACGCCGTGCGAAGGGCTTCCCTGTCGCCCATAAAGGGAGGATGGAATGATAGGTCTGTTTTAACGTGCAGATCCTTTCTCTCAATAACCGGCTTAAGCCGTTCCAGAAGATCGTTTATAAGATCCGATGGGTTGAGTGTTTCGAACTTTAACGGCGATTCATGGATATCCAGCTTTGATAATTTAAGGATCCGGCCTATGAGACTATCCAGTTCACTTATGTCTTCCCGGATATCATCCAGGTGTCTCAGATATTCTTTAAAGTTCCCCTGTTCTATTTTTTCCCTGAGTAGTTCCTCTGCGATCCTAATCCTTGTCAGGGGAGTCCTTAGTTCATGGGATACGTTGGCGGTAAGCTCTTTGCCGCTGATAATCATCCTCTCCAGTTTATCAGTCATGCGATTAAAGGATCCAGCCAGTTCACCAATCTCATCCTTGCCCTTAATAGTAACCCGGTGGGAAAGATCTCCTCCCGCTATGCGAAGGGCCGATTGTCTGAGTTGTTTGACACGCTTGGTGATATATCTTGAAACGGGAATGATCAACAGGGCAATGATCAGACCGATAATGGCAAGTCCTAAGGCAAAGTAGCCTTCAGGACGAGGTGGCCCCTGTCTGCCAAACAATATGTGGATGCTGCCCTTTTCCCCCTCCGGAAAGGCTATGGGAATAACGGAATAAAAATCAAAATGTCTTCGATTGTACAACTTAAAACTCCCATAGTCCCTTGATCTCCTTTTTTTGAGCTCCTCAACAAACTCCGGGATTCCACCTCGAAAAGACTTCACAGGCAATGTCCCATCTATGTTTTGCAGCCAGACCTTCGCCCCTAGGATTTGCCCGAAATCTAAGATAAAATCTCTTAGCTGTTTATTTTTCGACAAGTCCGTGGTCGGTGCCGATCTAATCATGTCTTCAACGACCTCCTTTACAATCAGGACCTTCGCTTTGTTATAATGCTCGATCCGATCGCGGAAGTATCTACCGGGGAAAAGCAGAAAAAGAGCAAAAATAATGATCTCCGTTATAAGGAGTACGGCAAGAAAAGACAAAAAAATCTTTATGTACAGCTTACCTGGTTTCATGGTGTATCCACGAACATGTAACCGGTCCCCCATACGGTCTTGATTCGCATTGGGGAACGGGGATCAGTTTCCACTTTGGCCCTCAATTTACTGACATGAACATCGATGCTCCTGTCAAAGGCCATAAAATCTCTTCCTCGGGCAAGGTTCATGAGCTGATCACGGCTCAACACAGTACTGGGATGCCTCATCATTACCTCAAGAATCTTATATTCGGTCGAGGAGAGTTCCAATTCTTTGTCTTCTACTAAAATAGTATGTTTCGCCTTATTCAACGTCAGACCGCCCGCCTTGATAACCAGGCCTTCCTCTTTTCTTGCCCCCTCCCTGTCCTCTGAAACAATTCTTCTCAGCACCGCCTTCATCCTGGCAAGCAACTCCCTGGGATTGAAAGGTTTAGGCAAGTAGTCGTCCGCTCCCAGCTCAAGGCCCACAATGCGGTCCGTATCATCTCCCTTGGCGGTAAGCATTATAACGGGTATTGTATGGTCCATTCTGATCTCTTTCAGCACCTCCAGCCCGTCCTTTCCTGGCAGCATTATGTCAAGGATGACAATTTCCGGTGATTCCTCCTGTATGGTCTTCATGACATCGGAACCATCGGCAAGGGTCAGGGCCTTGAACCCGTTATCCTCAAGATATTCCTTGAGAAGCTTACGGAGCTTTTCGTCGTCATCTATAATTAGAACCATATTCCCCATAGATGTCACCTCTTTTTACCTTCTTTTACATTTATTTAACAATTTTTTACAAGTTCAAAAAACATTCTTTACATCTTCGGGTTATCTTACCCCTAACTTAGATAATGAACTATAAACCACAAAACAAAGAAAGGAGTTTAAAAATGAAAGCAAGAAAAAAATATTTTGTTATCAGCGGCATTGTTCTTTTAGTTATGCTCCTTACCGGGATCGGGCTTGTTGCGGCATGGGGACCTGGCAGGTGTTTTGACAGTGACTTTCATTCCAGGTTTCACGGCAGGAACTTTCATCCAGGATTTCACAGCAAAGATTTTTCAGAGTTCATCCTCTGGCGGCTGGATAAAAAGGTAAAGGACCTGCATCTCTCGGATACTCAAAAGGAGAAATATGAGGTGATCAAGGGAAAAATAGAGACACACCTTAAAGAGGGCTTTGAGGACCGTAAAAGACTGATGGAGGATTTTCACACGGAAATCAATAAGGAAGACCCCAATATAGAGCGGCTGGCTGAAACGATTAAGAAAAAGATTAAAAAAGTTTCAGGCTTCATGGAAGAGAGCCTGGAACTCATTGTGGAGTTCTATGAGACTCTTGATGAGAATCAGAAGGATCGGGTTATCAGTCATATCCGAGAGAAGGCGGAAAGATGCCGGATATAATGATCTCTAAAAAGTTGCATATCTAAACAGAGGGAGGGACATTATGAAGAGAGTAACAAGAAGAGAGTTCCTTGTTGACAGCACAAGGCTGGTGGGAGGAGCTGTGGGGACCCTGGCGCTGGGGAGCACGCTGCTATCTCCGCAAGACGCCATGGCAGCAAAGGTGAAATTCGCAGAATCAAGCTGTGGTCTTGAAAAGAAAACAGGCAAAAAAGTTCTGGTCGCATATGTTAGCTTTTGCGGAACAACCGGTGGTGTGGCCGAGGCCATCGGGCAAGTCCTATGCGAGAGAGGTGCCAAGGTGGACGTGCGTTTGGTGAAAAACGTGGATGACATAACTCCATATCAGGCTGTCGTTATAGGCAGCGCCACTCGCAGCGCATCCTGGTGGCCAGAAGCGATAGAGTTTGTTGAGAGGAACAAAGAGGAGTTGAGCCGGAAACCCGTGGCATATTTTCTGACCTGCCTGGCCTTGTACAAGGATACTGAGGCAAGTCGCCGAGTAGCAAGGGGCTATATGGACCCGGTGCTCAAAGCAGTACCTGATGTGAAGCCCGTGGACATGGGGTTTTTCGCAGGCGTGCTGGACTACAGCAAGCTTAATCTGGTGTATCGGATGGTTATGAAATCCAAGATGAAAAAGCGGGGTGTACCGGAAGGTGACTTCCGCGACTGGAATGCAATCCGATCCTGGGCCGAGGGCCTTTGTTCGCCGTTGTTAGGTGTTTAATCAGGAAACGTCTATGCGGCTTTAAAATAGTATAAAAGTAACGAAGACAAATCATGCTTTGTTGGATCCACACAAATAGAAGGTGGTGACATATGCTGACAATACGAGTGAACGGTGCGATCCATCGACTAGATGTTGACCCGGATACGCCCTTGCTTTGGGTGCTCCGTGAACAACTTGAATTGACAGGTGTGAAATATAGCTGCGGTATTGAGGAATGCGGAGCCTGCACCGTGCATGTAGATGGTAAGGCGACCCTTTCCTGCAATCTTTCTGCAAGCGAGGTAGTTGGGAAGGAAATAACCACAATCGAGGGATTAAAAGGGCCAGTCGCGGATGCCTTGCGGGAGGCCTGGATGGAAGGAGATGTTCCCCAGTGCGGTTTTTGCCAGCCTGGACAGCTTATGACAGCAGCAGCCCTTTTAAGGACAAATCCCAATCCCAGTGATGCTGACATTGACACAGCCATGTCTTATGTCCTTTGCCGATGTGGTACCTACCAGGGAATACGAAATGCAATTCACCAGGCAGCGCGGAGGTATAAGCATGGAAAATAAAACAATTGATATATCCCGGCGAAAGTTCCTAAAAGTCAGCCTGGTGGTCGGATCTGGTTTGCTGGTCAGTGTTCAACTGCCGAGCTGCAACCGTCAGACTACGGATTTTGCTGCATCGAATGAGGAAAATCCAGATGTTTTCATGCCCAACGCCTGGATCAAAATCGGTCGCGACCATAGGATTACAGTAATGGTCAACCATACTGAACTAGGGCAGGGGATTACCACGGCCTTGCCCATGCTGATTGCAGAAGAACTGGAAGCGGACTGGGGACAAATGCGGGCAGAGATTGCACCAGCAGCAAAAGTTTATAAAAACCCTGATTTTAATACCCAGATGACGGCCTCGAGTTCCAGCGTGCGGACCTCCTGGGAGATCTTAAGGACGGCAGGCGCCACAGCCCGTGAACTTTTAAGAAAGGCAGCGGCTCAAACCTGGGGAGTCCCCATCTCTGAATGTCGTGCTGAAAAAAGCAGTATTGTTCACAAATCCAGCGGCAAAATACTCCGTTATGGCGACCTGACTGAGAAAGCAGCAAGACTTCCAATACCAGAAGAAGTTCCCCTTAAAGACCCCGGCTCCTTTAAAATAATCGGCAAACGGTTGCCGCGTCTGGACACGGGAATAAAAACGGACGGTAGCGCATTGTTCGGTATGGACGTTAGAATTCCCGGCATGCTTGTGGCTACGGTGATTCACGCTCCGATCATTGGTGCAAGGCCGAAATCTGTCAACTTGATCAGGGCAAAATCGTTACCCGGTGTTCGTCAGGTGCTGAATATCGAGTCCGGCATCGCGGTAGTGGCTGACACATTCTGGCAGGCAAAAAACGGGGCGGAAGCCCTGGAAATTGAATGGGATGAAAGCGAAGCAGTGAGCATAAGCAGTCCTGAAATCCAAAAACGCTTGGCAGGGCTTGCTGAGACTGAAGGCAAAACAATTTATGAAGTCGGTGATCCTGTTGAAGTGTTTGAGAAGTCAGCAAGCAGTATTCAGGCTGTTTACGAATTACCCTATCAGGCACATGCCACCCCAGAACCCATGAACTGTACAGCACATGTCCGAGAAGACGGTTGTGATATCTGGGCGCCGACCCAGCATCAAGATGCCTCTCAGGAGATCGCTTCAAAGATTACCGGCTTTGATTATGAGTCCATTAATGTGCAGACTACTTTTACCGGTGGTGGTTTTGGCCGCCGTATATATGTGGATTACGTGGCTGAAGCCGTTAGAGTATCAAAGGCAGTGAAAAAGCCTGTAAAACTGATCTGGACACGTGAGGAAGACACACGGAATGATTATTATCGTCCGACCAGTTACAATGTTTTAAAGGCGGCTGTGGATTCAAACGGTTTACCCATTGCATGGGAGCATCGCATCGTGGGTGCAGATCATTTTGCACACGGTCTTCCAAAATTGCTACCTTCCATACTTCCTTACGGAACGCCGAGGCTCTTTAGGAACTTGATCACTTCCCTGGCCGAATACGCCTTACCAAGGGTGATACCAGGTAAAAAGGCCATTGAGGGTGCGGCTCCCCTGCCGTATGATATCAGAAACGTCACGGTAAACTTCATAAATGATGATCCGGGCATCCCCCTTGGTTTCTGGCGCTCGGTGGCCCACTCGTCAAATGCCTTTGTGGTTGAAAGTTTTATCGATGAAATCGCGGCAGCTAAAGGTTTGGACCCCTATGAATTGCGTTACCGGTTGGCTTCAAAGACTCCTCGACTGCAAAACGTGCTTAAACTTGCAGCCAAAAAATCCGGATGGCACCGGAAGCCTCCCCAGGGAATCTTCCGCGGTCTGGCTGCTCACGAATTTCACGACACAATGCTAGTATTCGTTGCCGAGGTTTCGGTTAAAAAAAACGGTGAAGTAAAGGTACACCGAGTAGTGTGCGCGGTCGACTGTGGAGTGGTGATAAATCCAAAGATCGTTGAGGCCCAGATGGAAGGCGGCATTGCCTTTGGACTGACAGCGACCTTGAAAAGCGCGATTACCATCCGCAAAGGACGGGTAGAACAGAGTAATTTTGACGATTTTTCCCTGCTGCGAATGGATGAAATGCCGAGGGTGGAAGTGCATCTCGTTAAGAGTAACCATCCACCGACAGGTATTGGCGAGTCTGCTGTCCCAATGATTGCCCCTGCGGTTGCCAACGCCATATATTCTGCCACAGGAAAACGAATCCGAAAACTTCCCATTCTTCCTGAGGATCTTAGAAAAGTCTAGGATAAGGTTTGAGTACATAAAGGTCACAAAAGGGTCAGACTTACATATTTGACAAAGAAATCTTGTTCTCTATCGTTTCCATGCCCGAAATTTTTTCTATCTACCGCCCTCGCAATCCTCGGGATTCAGCGTATTATCGCTGTGTTGAAGATTCACCCTGTTAAATAATGACCTTCGGATAT
>JABXJY010000412.1 GCA_013375385.1 Desulfobacterales bacterium | reverse complement strand
AGGCTCACAAACTACACGACGAGATTGCTTCGCTAACGCTCGCAATGACAACTTTTTAATGAAACGCTATACTAGAGATAATGTTGATTTAATCATCATTCTCTTTCTCCAAATAGGCCCATCGGTCTAAATCCTAAGACAATGGCCACGAAGATAAACATCAGGACCGGTGCGAGCTGGGAAATGAACTGAACGCCATAACAATACGACAACCCACATATTATGGATACGATAAAGGCACCCGCTAGGCTCCCCAATCCTCCCACGACCACCACGACCAAGGCATCCATCCAGATCTGGTCTGCCAATCCGGGAAATACGGTCAGTATGGGGGCTATGGCCACCCCGGCCACTCCAGCCAGCCACGTGCTGACTCCAAAAACAAACATGAACACCAGCGGTATATTGATCCCAAGCGCATTGGCCATATCCGCATCGGAAACGGCCGCGCGCACGATCATGCCCAACCGTGTCTTGTACAGAATGAGGGTCAAAAAACCCAAGACCATGAGGGACAGTCCGATGATGAAAAGTCGATATATCGGATAGCTCAGTCCTGCAACGGTCACAAGCCCCTGTAGAAATTGCGGAACCGTAATGTGCAGACTCCCGCCTCCCCAGAAGACCTTGACACTCTCCAAGATGAGCAGTGAGATTCCCACAGTTAAGATCAATTCACCAATGTGACCAAAGGCGTGCACCTTTCTAAGGAGAAATCGCTCACACAGAACGCCAAAGAAAGCCGCAGCGATCGGCGCCAGAAGCAGCGCCAGCCAGAAATTTCCGGTCATGGACAGAAACTGACAACAAAAGTAGCCTGACAACATAAAGAAAGAGCCATGGGCGAGGTTCAGAATCCCCATCATGCCAAAAATCAGTGTGAAGCCGGATGCCAACAGAAAAAGCAGCAACCCGTATGCGAGTCCGTGTATGCCCTGAGCAACATACATCGCCGTAGTTGGATCCACGTGTCTAACCTCTTGCCTACATAGTTTAAGTGAACTAAAATTTGATGTAACTAAAGCGCCTAAAATTAAGTCCGCTGCAGGCTGGATTCTTAACTTTGGGCATTTTAGCTCATTTTAGCATCTCAATCCAGGATTCCAAATGCTCGTAAACGTTGCTCAGTTTTCGGCCCTATCCCCGGAACGCACTGAAACGAATTTCTCAGCACAGTAGCTCCTTTTCCTCTCATTCCAATTTCTCCAGGGAATCTACTATGAATTCTCTCACAATCGCCGAAGCGCTGCTATAGTCCCGCAATTAATAGCACTTACTTCCCAAATACGACGTCCTCCAACTACTTGTCGTACTACTACCTATGCTTACTTTACGGGATACGTTTAGCTCAAGATCGTTATGCTGGACTTTCAACCAGTGCTATGATTGTATCATATTGAAACTTCAAAAAATGTCAGTATCGTGGTACAAGTCTATAGTTCTTTCGCCTGAAAAACATTATTGAGTCAACGTAAATCATTCCATAATCTCGCCTCTCTCATTTTCTTGGATATAGAAAGATTTGACCTCATTCTCTCAATTCTGATAAAGTTCTGATTCCATTATCCATCTTTAATAAAATTGAATAGAGCTCAAGTGTTGATGGTTTCGTAAAAAGTCGCCGGTGCTGTCATTGCGAGCGTAGCGAAGCAATCTCATTGGCTGTAACTGCTTGA
>JABXJY010000411.1 GCA_013375385.1 Desulfobacterales bacterium | reverse complement strand
TAAAGGGAACTTTTGCTTAAAGGCACAAAGCGGGATTATGAAGTGGTGCAGCGATGGCGCAGACCTTCAACAAGGCTATGAATTACTGATATGCCCGGCATTTCCCCGTAGGGAATCGGATGGTAACGGGGCATGGCGACGCAAACGCTCAGTCAAGCTGTAGAGCACCGGTATAACCAGAAGGGTCAGCAGAGTTGACGAGAATAGCCCACCGATAACCACCACTCCCAACTCGGCAGCCATGAGTACACCTTCCCCAAGACCGACAGCCAGAGGCACCAGGGCAATCATGGTCGTTAGTGCTGTCATCAGTATAGGGCGGAGACGAATGCGACCTGCATCAATCAGAGCATCGTGGGCACCGTATCCCTCCTTGCGGCGGTCATCTACAAAGGTAAGGAGTACGATAGCATTGGTGAGCACAATACCCACTAGCATCAGGATGCCCATCATGGCGGACATGCCTAGCTCTTTTCCTGTTACCAGCAGCGCCAGCACTGCTCCGATCGAAGCCAGAGGCATACTGACCATGATCAACAGAGGCATAAGCCAAGAGCGAAAGCTGATTGCCAGCACCATGAAGACTATCCCTATGGCAATAGCTATGGCGATAAACATATCGGAGAAGCCTTCCTTCATCTGCTCCGCTATGCCACCCATCTTGATCTCACTGACGCCGTCAGGAAGGTCCAGACCATCGATTATCTCCTGCACTTCCCGGTTGACAGCCCCCACGTCATCGGTTGCTATCCTGGCAACGATAGTCCCGGCGTATCCCCCCTCAGCACGGTGATACTCTGCAGGACCCCACTCCACGTCAGCCAGGTCGCCCAGTTTAACCGGGCTTGCTGCTCCAATTCTCAGTTCTCTGATGGTATCTATGTCACTGAAGGACTTGACTATTCCTGGGACTGAAATCTCCGTGGAAATACCGTCAATCTCCACAGTAGGGCTGGTCTGGCCCAACGGCTCTATGGGCCAGCCAAAGCGCATCATCAGCCATTCCAGCTCCAATAGTCCTATTGCTTCTTCCACGCTAGCTTGTCCGGTGGCAGTGAGGGCAAGCCCAAAGTCCGTCCACTGCTTGGTAGCATCGGTTCGGTTTATGACCAGGGCGCTTTCGAGATTGTCTATATCTCCTGCAGCCTCCAGCTCTTGAATCTTTTCCGTTAGGATTTCGGTGACCTCTTGCACTGGCTGCAGACTGCCCTCTTTATCGCCAATGACCCTGACCTCTAAGCCGCCAACACCCATCATTTCCTCTTCCATGCCCCCCGGTGTGACTTTGATGGTGGTGGGTGATGTCTCAGGAATAAGCTCGCACTTTTGACGCAGGGTCTTAGCCTGTTGTTCTACGTCTGCGTCGTTCGAGAGATCGATCGTGATAGAGGCTACGCCCCTCTCCATCTCACCCATCAGGCTGCCCAGGTAGGCATAGTAGTTCCTGATCTTCCCTTCCTCCTGCCCAAGCTGCTCGATTTTCTGCTCCACCTCTCCTATCTTCTGGACCAGGTCTTGGTCATTCCCAAAAGGCATCTGGATTTCCACTGATACCATCTTGTCTCCGCCGGAGGGGATAAAGGAAGTACCCAGCAGAGGAAGTATGAATATGCTGGCGATAAAAAGCCCCAAGGCAATCAGTAGGGTAAGGGCACGATGCCCCAGCGACCAGCGCAAC
>JABXJY010000141.1 GCA_013375385.1 Desulfobacterales bacterium | reverse complement strand
AAGGTTATCAATGCAGAAGGCGAGTTTCAGGCCGCCGCCAAGTTGGCAGAGGCAGCCCAGAAGATACAGGATTTTCCTATGGCCCTTCAGCTACGGTATCTTCAAACCCTGAGGGAGGTTTCAGCTGAAAGCAACTCAACCACCCTCTTTCCGATTCCGATTGATCTGTTTAAACCATTCTTTAAGAAAGAGTAATGTAGGGAGATGATTATGGGGGCAGAGGAAGGAAAGGAAAAAAAGGAAAAAGATCTAGAGCGGATGACCGTTAAGGAGTTGAAAGCGCTGGCCGCTGAAAGTACTGACGTGGTCGGGATCCATGCGATGAAAAAGGCCGAGTTATTAGCGGCAATTAAAGAGGCAAAGGGAATTAAGGAGGAAAAGGCCCCCAAAAAAAAGGCTGAAAAGGGAGCTATCACTGTCAGAGAGCTAAAGGCAAAGATTGTAGAGCTTAAGGAAAAAAGACAAGAGGCAAGGAAGGCAAAGGATAAGCGCATGGTCGATATATTGAGGAGGAGGATAAATAGAGCAAAAAAGAGGACGAGAAAGATACCTCAGGCTTAGACCCTCAAGAAACCTTCCCACCTTTCGAAGTTTACCCTGTTGGAAAACTCCGCCATTTATGGCGGGCATGCTACAGATAAAAATTTTGATTCTTATTGAGGACGGGGCTCAAAGCCCCGCGCTTCTAACAGGGTCTACCTTATCAGGACAAGACCTGTTCACAATCATGGCCATTCAAAAGAGCACTGATTTCCCCAACCAGGTTATAGCAATTATTCCCGCCGCAGGTTCAGGAACCAGGATGGGTTTGACCAAGGCAAAGCAATTTATGGATCTATGCGGGAAGCCAATCTTAGCAGTTACATTGAGCCGTTTCCAGGAATGTAATCTGGTTGACAGGATCGTGGTCGTAGTCTCTCAAGATGATGTTGACTACTGCCTCCGGGAGATAGTGGATAGGTATCAACTGAGCAAGGTCTTTAAGGTTGTTGTTGGAGGAAGGAGGAGGCAGGATTCTGTGAGGAAGGGGATTGAGGCTATTGAAGATTCCTGTCGGTCGGTGCTTATCCATGATGGTGCCAGGCCTTTAGTGACGACTGGGCTCATCGAAAGGGTAATTACGGCTGCTCGAAGATTTAGGGCAGTAATTGCCGGTCTTCAAGTCAAAGAGACGGTTAAAGAGATAGATAGCAAAGGCAGGGTCTTAAGATCGATTGATCGAAGAGGCCTATGGTTAATTCAGACACCCCAAGTCTTTAGATGGGAGGATATATATCTGGCTCATCAAGAGGCGGTCAAACATGGTTGGGAAGAGGCAACAGATGATGCCTTTCTGATTGAGAAAATGGGTATCCCAGTAAAGATAATCAAAGGCGAAGATGATAATATAAAAATAACCACACCCAAGGACCTCGATATGGCGCGAATCTTAATGTCAAAGAAAAGTGCCTAAAGTTACGGTCAGTTCATTTATTTTGTGTTAACACTTTAGTCACTTTAGATCACTTTAGTCACTTAAACAATGGTTATCAGGATTGGTACACGGGCGAGCCAACTGGCCATTGCTCAAACTAAATGGGTTATTGATAGAATCTCAGCCAAGTATCCTGATATCAGGGTTGATTTAGTCAGGATAAGGACAAAAGGTGATAGGATAATCGACAGACCACTGAGCACTATCGGCGGAAAGGGGCTATTTGTAAAAGAGATTGAAGAGGCCCTTGCAAGAAACGAGATAGATGTAGCCGTGCATAGCCTGAAGGATGTTCCTGCCGAACTGCCTGACAATCTGTATATCGGGATTATCCCTGAGAGGGAAGATCCACATGATGTTATGATCTCTAAGGATAATATATTCCTTGAAGATTTGCCACAGGGCTCCTGTATAGGCACCAGTAGCTTGAGACGTTCTGCCCAGCTGCTCCATTATCGGCGGGATCTAGAGATTGTTCCTTTGAGGGGAAATCTGGACACCAGGATCAGAAAACTGGACACAACTGATATTCAGGCAATTGTTGTTGCCAGAGCCGGTCTAAGAAGAATAGGTTTCAAGGATAACATAACCCAATCTTTTTCCTTTGATCTCATGCTCCCTGCAATTGGGCAAGGTGCCTTAGGCCTTGAACTTAGGCGGGATGATCAGAAAACAAGGGATATATTGGCATTCTTGGATCATCATCCAACAAGGCTGACAGCGGAAGCTGAACGATCCTTCCTGATGGAGCTAAAAGGTGGCTGTCGGCTCCCTGTTGCTGGGTTGGCAAGACTTAAGGATGACTCCCTCTCTTTAGATGGTCTGGTGGCTAATCTTGATGGAAGCACCATATTTCGGGATGTGGTTATTGGCTCGGCGGAAAACCCTAGAGAACTCGGAGCAACCCTGGCTCACAGACTTCTAGATGAAGGGGCAGGGAAGATCTTGAATGAGATTTATGGATACTAAGTTATCAAGAGAATTTTTTTGTCTCTCACAGAGCCCACAAGGGCCCGAAGTTTTTTGAGCTGAATTACTAACAGGACAATCTCAGAGCACTCTGAGGGCTCGAGCGATTTCCGCGGGGCCGAAAGAGCGGGGGAGAAAACCTTATAGGTATTACTGAGGGATCTTGAAAGATAAAGCAAAGGGAATTGTCTACCTCATTGGGGCTGGCCCGGGCAGTCCGGACTTAATTACCGTAAAGGGCAGGAAATGCCTTCAAAAGGCTGATGTCATTGTTTACGATTACCTTGCCAGCGAATCACTGTTATCACTGGCGGGTGAGGATGCGGAAACCATATACGCAGGAAAGAAAAGTGGCCGCCATAGCATGAGCCAAGAGGAGATAAACAATCTTCTGATTGAAAAGGCAAAAGAGGGCTTGACCGTAGCAAGGTTAAAGGGAGGTGATCCTTTTATCTTTGGAAGGGGCGGTGAGGAAGCCATGGAACTCTCTAGGGCGGGCATAACATTCGAGATAGTTCCCGGAGTAACGTCGGCGGTGGCAGTCCCTGCTTATGCGGGCATACCTTTGACGCACAGAGGATATTCCTCTACTGTGTGCTTCATAACCGGGCATGAAGATCCCACCAAAGAAGAGTCAAGTATCAACTGGAGTGCTCTCTCAGAGTCTTCCGGGACCCTGGTATTCCTTATGGGAATTGGCAATTTAGAGAAGATAGCAAGAAAGCTGATAGACGGTGGCCGGCCATCAGATTCCCCAGTGGTGGTCATAGGCAATGGTACCATGCCGAATCAGAGGACAATAACCGGAACCCTTGCCAATATTAGCAAAAAGGTCAAAGACGCGGATCTTACCCCACCAGGGGTGATTGTGGTCGGTGATGTAGTAAACCTGAGGGGCCATCTCAATTGGTTTGAATCCCGGCCACTCTTTGGCAAGAGGATCTTGGTTACCAGACCGGAGGATCAGGCCACTGGCTTTATCATGGCTCTATCCGGGTTAGGCGCCCAGTGTCTACTATTTCCAACCATTGAAATAATACCCCCTGAAAGCTGGGGGGAACTGGATAGGGCAATAGAGGGTCTTTCCAGATATGATTGGATCCTGTTTACCAGTGTTAACGGGGTTGCACACTTCTTTGCACGATTGGATGTCGCAAAAAAGGATACCAGACACCTAAACGGGATCAAGATTGGCGCCATAGGCCCCAAGACTGCAGCAGCTTTAATGGATAGGGGGATTAATCCTGACCTGATTCCTGATACGTATCGCGCAGAAGAAATGGTGCAAGCATTAAGAGGATACCCCCTCAATGGAAAACGGGTTCTCCTGCCAAGGCCTGCAATAGCAAGGGACTCTATTCCCAAAAGCCTCAAGAGCTTGGGGGCTCTCGTGGATGAGGTTGAGGCCTATCAGACAGTGCAGCCGGAATACAGTCAGGATCAATTAGGCGGGTTATTCAAGAAGGGTAAGATAGATATGATTACCTTTACCAGTCCCTCAGGCGTTACCAACTTCTTAGCTCTGCTTGAAGGCAAACCGATCTATGAGGAAATCTCAAAGGTAGGGGTTGCCTGTATAGGGCCAGTTACTGCTCAAAAGGCAAAAGAAGTGGGGCTAAAGGTAGTTGTAGCCCCTGATGAGTATACGGCGGAGGCCCTCGCCCGGGCCATTGCGGAGTTTTATGAGCAATCTTAAATGTAGATGTAAGTGCTCAGCTTTTCCGCCCGAGGCGAATCAGCTTTCAGTAAGACAAAGAACGTCGCTCTTTGTTGTGTTCATTGAGTTTGTTGAGTTCACTTAGGCACTCATGACTTTAGGCACTTTAGCTCACTTTAGGCACTTTAGTCACTTAAACTTTTGGGCTATACCACTAATCCAATCCCCACACCTTCCTGGATGCCAAAATTACTTTATCCAGAATACTCCTTGGACATACCAGTAAGCCGTAATGGTTTTCAACATCTCCGGATGATCTGAGATAGCTTATCGGCTCCCCAGTGCCTGAAAGAAGGACACCGCCGGCCTCCGAAGCGATAACATCGCAGGCACAGGTATCCCATAACTTTGTCCCTCTGGCTGGATGCACATACAAATCTGCCTCTCCCCCGATAACCATAGCCACCTTCCTGCCCACACTTCCTGACGAGATTTCATCCTTGACAGCGAGCAATTGAATGAATTCGTCTACCTTGGGATCCCTGTGTGAACGACTGACTGCAATACGTAGATGCTTCGGATCAGCAGCATCAGACATCGTTACCTTCGCTGGCTTATTTCCTTGAGAGAGCAAGCCTTTAAAGGCACCAAGGCCTTTACAAGCGTAGAGCTCTAACCCAGTAGCCGGCTCTACCACCACGCCAATGGTGGGTTCGCCACAATGTGTTAGACCAACCATGGTAACGAATTCGCCATTAGCCTTGATAAAATCGCTTGTGCCATCCAGAGGATCAATCATCCATACCCATTCAGACCCTGTCTTACCCCATGTATCAGGCTCTTCCTCTGTCAAGATAGCATGCCGGGGAAAGACGTTCTTGAGGTGTTGGGTAATAATCTGATTTGCGGCCATATCTGCTACAGTTACAGGATCATCCTTGCGCTTTTCTCTGATATCAACGGTGCCACCTGAAAGGTATTGCTGGTAGATATCATTGATCTTCCCTGCTGCTAAGCGGGCTGCTTGTCTTGCGATATCCAACAAGTATTCCAGATCTTGGCGCATCAGAAACTCCCTTAAATTCAAAAATTCGGTTACATAAATTGTTGACAAATAGTATGCATAAGGTTAAGTTTTTTTTAAAAATATAGCAAGGTGCTTTTGTGCCGAAGTGGCGGAATTGGTAGACGCGCTAGGTTCAGGACTTAGTGGGTGTATGCCTGTACGGGTTCGAGTCCCGTCTTCGGCACCACAGAAATTACCGGGGGTGAGTCATATTGTGACTGCCTCCTTTTTTTGGAGTTCTCTTTGCCCGTGATTCTACTTTCTAGCAGGAGGGCACCCTTGACGATAGCAGTACTCAGGGCCCTAGAGAGGTTGTACGCTGTCCGTTAGATATGTCAGTATAAGGGCCGGCTAACTCGTTCAAAGAGCTAACTTGCTGTAATGTCAAGTTTACTTGCCTACTAGTCAATTTCTTGTAAATTCGAAATTCCAAGCACTAAATCCGAAATAAATTCGATTTTCGGCAGTGTCAACTTAAGGTGAGGTGATAAGAAGTCCCTTTTTTGGAGCCGGAGTACAGGGGATTTCGCCTTGTATGTCAAGGGGAAAGGTGCCTCATCATGTGCTGGTCTTCCCTTTTGGGGCGAGATTAGCTCGATGGGGGTAAGGCATTCAGATGAAGGGAAGGTAGGTGTGAGGCCATTTATTCGTGGAAAAGGCGACAATTGGGTGGAAAAAGGATATACTTCGCCTTTGAACTCGCCCCCCAGATTGAAAAATCAGGCGGTAGGGGACTCCGGGTATTCCTGGTCGACATAAAGATGATTATCGGACGCGGGGAGCTGGGAGGTGGAGTAGTCAATGCTGTATTCGGGGGGCTTTGGCGGCCCTGTGGCGCTGGGCGGGGGCCTGGCCTTTACCCGCCGGAAGTGTGGCGGGTTAATTTCCCATAAACCCAGGTGCTTGAGGATTTTTTTTATGACCTCCTCGTCCTCTATCACACTGATTATTTTCATCTTTCCGGAGCATTTCGGACAAAGTTAGGGGTCAACCTCATAGATTTTCTGGATCAATCTTGCCCAATTTTTTCTGGATTCCTTGGAGGATTCATCCGGCTCCAGGATAGAGGGTTACACTAGAGCCTGTCGAAAGACTCACTTGAGAACCGTTTACCGTCTTTCAGGGTTGATTTTCAGTAACTAATGATTTCTATACAGGATTAACTCCCGACCCAATCGCTTGATAGAAGCCTAAGTATTAGCTTCACCTTTGACCTGTAGACCTCCTGATTGCCTTTCGTATGAGACCGAAGTCCGTAATGTCACATTCTGGCTTTTAGTTTAATTTGCACGGATGGCGCCATTAGTCTAGTCAGGCTGCGGTGAAGCCTGCTTATCGATATATTGAAGAACCGGAGTGTGCATTTTGCTTCAGGACTTTTAGCAGCTTTTCCAGCAGAAGCGCATCATTTTCGCTGATTGACGACATCACCTGGTTTACAATCTCCCTTGCCACTGGCTTGGCCTGGTCGAGAACCTTCATTCCCTTATCGTTGGGCGTGATATTGACGAACCTCCTGTCCCTCTCATTGCGCTGTGCCCTGCCCAGTTCATCCTGAGCCATGCGGTCGACTAATGTGGTGATGTTGTGACGCTCGGTAGAGGTCCACTCGGCCAGCTCAGATGGTTTCATGCTTCCACCATTGGTGGCCAGCACTTGCAGCACGATGAACTTAATAACCGAGAGTTTTGCCCTCCTAAAGAAAGTAGCGTCCGCATATTTTAGTGCCGCATTAGCACTTTGGACGAATAGGATAAAGGTCCTCAAGATGGTGTCTTCGTGGTTTACCTCTATCATGATATCTACCTGCTCTGGTTGGATGGGTACTGCAAATAGGATAAGGCATCTCTGAAGCCACTTTCAATGCCGTCGAATGTCGTTCTTGTCGGGTATTGTAGTTCATATTTAAAGTATGGGCAGGCAAAAATATGGAGGATAAGGTAAGTAATGTAGGGTCAGGGCTAAGTCATTCTACAACATAACCTATTAAAATAATTGTTCAAAAAAATAAATCTGAACTTTCGTTCTGAAAT
>JABXJY010000410.1 GCA_013375385.1 Desulfobacterales bacterium | reverse complement strand
GAGTCGATCCTTTTCCTTTCCTCATCTGGGTACCTGTGAACTGGAAAGGTTCCAGCATGCGCTTCAAAATCAAACCCAAATCGGTTTGATGCCCTCAAGATTAAATCCATGGCTACGGATGAATCCTTGCCGCCTGAAAATAACACGAGCACGTTCTTATCGGAGAAGGTTTCTAGTGTGGATTTGTGCTCTTCTTCCCAACGAGGATAGTCTATGCCGGGCCCCATGTCTCCTCCTATAGTCACAGGGGGTTCGAGATTGTTACACTTGGAGAGCCGTTACTCAAGCGCATTAAGGTCTCCCTGTTTATCTCAACCCCAAGTCCAAAACCTTCCAGAGGGCCTGCCTTACCACCAGGCCCGAAAGATACATCCTCAGTGGTAGTATTTTCCTTTAACATCCATCTATCATAAGAACCATCGTAATAGGCGGCATCACCGCAGAGGAGGCTTAGCGCCCTCCCTGCAGCAGAAAGGATGCCCGACTCCCCAAGTGAACACCCGATTTGAAAAGATAGCCCGCTGCCACGAATGCGCTCAATTATCCTGAGTGATCTTCGAAAACCGCCGCTTCTACTTAGTTTGACATTTATCATTTCGTAATATCCATCCTTAATTATTCTTTCCACATCTCCCAAGGTGGGTGCCGTTTCACAGGCCATCAGAATCACACCATAACTCTTCATCAACCCTGCAAATTCGATAAAACCCGGATCAAGGGGGCTCATCGGCTCTTCCACAATCTTAACATTGTACTTCTCAATGAGCGGTACGTGCTTGAAGGCAAGATCACGATCCCAGACACCGTTTGGATCAATTCTCAGGTCGCAATCATCGCCAAATATCAATCCAACTGTTTCAATCGCATTTTTATTCTGCTCGAAATCGTTACCCAATTTAATTCTCAAATCAGTAATTCCCAAATTACTGATCAACCCACATATTTCCATGATTCTCTGTTTATTACCAAGGGTAATTGGAGCTCCATAACAGACTTCGTTGGTATGAAAGTCTTTAGGGAGGTAATCCCTTATAGATTTGTTTTGGCTCTTGCCCAGGGCATCCAAGAGAGCCATCTCAGTTGCGCAAATTGCTGCATCATTCTCCTTTCCCCTTGGTAAGCTATCTACGAAATCCCATATCTGTAAAACATCATGCAGTTTCCAGGGAAAAGAATCCCTCTGTGCAAAGTTGCTCACACTCTTGACCACACCTTCCTGTGTTTCCCCGGTGACAAACTCCACAGGTGCACCCTCACCGTATCCCCCTATTTCTCCCTGATCGGCAATGACCTCGACTACAGCATTATTTGCACAAGTGCCCTTTATACGAGAGATGGAAAAATCGCCCGTAAAAGGGAGAGATATCTTGTACACGTTAACCTGATCGATTTTCATAAGCTGTGCCGCTCCGCCATAACTGACTGTCGCAACCGGGAATCGGTGGGGAGATCTATAGTAAATACTGTCCCTTCATTGACCTCGCTCTTGACCTCAATCATTCCCTGATGATCCTGGATATTCTGGTGAGCAATAAACAGACCCAGACCGGTCCCGTTATGCATATTACTTTTATGTTTGGTTGTAAAATAGGGTTCGAATATCTTATCAATCATAGGCTCGGGGATGCCGACTCCATCGTCCTTAATCTCAATCCGTATACTCTTTGGTTTTCCCCTCTT
>JABXJY010000409.1 GCA_013375385.1 Desulfobacterales bacterium | reverse complement strand
AGGAGACGATTTTCCTCTTTTAGCTGTGTGTGATCCATGGCCCGTTCCATGGCAAACCGCAACTCATCAAAATCCAGCGGCTTGGTGAGGTAGTCATAGGCACCATTTTTCAGTGCCTCCACAGCGGTTTCTACTGAGGAATAGGCGGTCATAATGATGACCGGTATAGCAGGGTTAAAGGCCTTGATCTCAGTCAGGGCCTGAAGTCCTGAAACCTTAAGCATACGAATATCCATCAAAATCAGGTCAAACGCCTGTTCATGAACCTTTTCAATGGCCGTGGAGCCATCATCTGCCTCAAGGATGGTATATCCCCACCCGGTGAGAAGGGTCCGCAACATGGTGCGATGGGCAGGGTCATCATCTACAACTAAAACGGTGCTTTTCTTTTTCATGAGGTAATGTGCATGGTTTGTTGTGGGTTGTCTGTTGTTTCATAGTCATTGTCAGAAACAGGCAAAAGGATCGTCACCGCGGTGCCTTTCCCAGGCTCACTTTCCACCCTCACCTCGCCATCGTGGGACTCGATAACCCTGTGGACTATCGCAAGCCCCAGGCCAGTTCCTGACTGTTTGGTGGTGAAATAAGGATCAAAGACATGAACCAGATCCTCTTTGTTGATCCCGGCCCCCGTGTCTGAGACAGCTATCTTTGTCCTTTTGGAATCGGCATCCCAAGAAAGCTCTACGGAAAGGGTGCCTCCATGCTCCATTGCTTCAATAGAGTTCAAGTACAGATTAAGGAGAACCTGGTTGATCCGATCCGCATCAACAGATACATTTTTGATTTCAGGCGAAAGGTTCGTATAGATGTTGATACTCTTGTCCTGGGCCTGCCGCTGAATCATCTTGAGGGAATGTTGGATCACGGTATGCAGGGAAGTGGGCTTCCTATCAATCTTCATGGGGCGGGCAAATTCCAAAAGCTGACCAATGACCCTGTTTAACCTTTCCACCTCCTGAACCATGATTTCGGCTGTTTTTTCGTCTTCAGGCACCTCCTTGTATCTTTCTCTAAAGTAGGTGGCAAATCCCTTGATCGAACTCAGGGGATTCCGTATTTCATGGGCAATCCCGGCCGCAAGCCTCCCCAGTGATGCCAGGCGTTGATTTCTTTCGATCTCCCTCTTGAGGTTTTGAACCTCGGTTAGATCCCTGAAAAGGATGACATCTCCCAAAAGGGTACCGTTATCCCCTTCCAATGAGGATACGCTTACCTCCAGAGGAACCATTTTGCCCTCTTCTAAAACACAATCTATCTCCTTTTCTATGATACCTTTTTCGCCTTCGAGTTCATCAATGAGAGACCACAGCTGCTTCGGGATTACATCGGTGGCCCTTTTTCCCAGCATTTCACGTGCTGAACGTTGCAGCACGGCTTCGGCCGTCTGATTGAAAGAGGCTATCTTTCCATCAGGATCAACGACCAGAAGACCGATAGGCATATTTTCAACCACGGTATCAGAGAAGGCCTTAATTCTGGTCAGAGAGGACCTGGCTGATCGATAGGCCTGGGCCAGGGAAAGAGAGACGATCCCGGCAAACCCAATCAAAAGAAGGATAAGTGCCATGAGCACCGTGTGGCGAACGTCCTCTTTTCTGGCCGCCTCAATGGCACCCATATCCAGCCCCACAAAGATGATCTGCTCTGAGTCAGGTCCTCGTTGTATCTGATTGACATGAGGCCA
>JABXJY010000140.1 GCA_013375385.1 Desulfobacterales bacterium | reverse complement strand
TCCGCTTTAGCGGGATTGGGAAGGCGAGCCAGAGGGTCGGGAGAGCCAGAAGACCTATCGAAGCTTGCTGCTTATTTCCCGGTCTGGAAATCTAGGCAGAAAAATAAGTAAGTCATCTATGCCGCCGATTTCCTTAAGATTAGGGAAATCGGTTTTTTCCTTCAGGAGTATTCCTGGTCTAAAAAAGGGAAAGCGGTGAGAAGCCGCTGCAGAAGACTGCTGCTGTAATCCCGACCCTGGTTATTTGATCGGGGAAGCTATCTCACTGGCATATCCTGAATTTTTAGGGATTAAAGCCACTGGTTCCGTTTTAGCGGGATTGGGAAGGCGAGCCAGAGGGTCGGGAGAGCCAGAAAACCTGCCAGGAAGAGCCCTTAATATTCTCCGGTCTGAGAATGGGAGCAGTTGTTGAAGGGATTTTTCAGCCCGCCATCTCAAGACCGATGGCGGGCTTTTTTATGGGGAAAGGGGGTGATGAAAGGCAGAACAGGGATTAGCAGGGGAAGTACTAAAAGGCGAACAAGGAAGATGAGTAAATTTAGAAGAGAAAAAGGAGGGCAAGGATGAAAAAGCTGATGATAGCAGGCATAATTATGCTCTTGGCCCTGCCTGGACACATCCGGGCTGAAGAGGGCCAAGAGGAACTCATAGCATTGGAGGAGGTGGTGGTGACCGCTACGCGGACAGAGGCAACATTAGAACAGATCGGCGGCAGTTCCGTCACCGTGATTACGGCTGAAGATATCGAAGCCAAAAAACAGACTACTGTTGAGGAAGTTCTGAAGGGTACTCCGGGAATAGATGTGGCTGCCACCGGGGGACTGGGAAAGGAGACATCAGTATTTATGCGGGGCGCCGACTCCAAGAATACACTTATCCTCGTTGACGGAATCATGTTTAATGACCCATCAAGCCCAGATCGAGGTGCAGATCTTGCCAACTTGACGGTTGATAATATCGAACGCATCGAGATTGTCAGGGGGCCCTTGAGTGTTCTTTATGGGAGTAATGCCACAGCAGGTGTCATCAATATCATTACCAAAAAAGGGAGAGGGAAACCCTCCATCCATGCGGGACTTGAAGGCGGATCGTACAACACATGGAAATACTATGGCGGTGCGTCAGGCGCACTGGATAAGTTCAATTTCTCTTTAGTGGCATCGCGGGTTGATACAGACGGATTCTCAGTGGCCAACGACGACAATGACCGAATTCCTCACGCAGGCAATACATCCGAAGATGATGGCTGGGAAAACACCACCGTGTCGGCGAAACTTGGAGTCGATATCACACCAGATTTCGATATCAACGCTACTGTGCGGAATTTAGCCTCCGAAGCTGAACTCGATGACTGGAACTTTTTGACGGGATATAGTGGTGACAGGTTTGATCCGGTGACCTCTTTACCTGATCCCACTGGCAAAAAGGAGCGGAAGACAACAAGTGATCAGTCTTTTGGCAGGATTAATGTCCATAACTATTTTTTCGACAGGGTTTTTGAGTCCAACCTTTTCTACCAAGTATCCAACCAGGAAAGAGAGAGTTTCGACAATGACGGGATAAAATGGTACGATTATGATGGCGAGACCTGGGAACTGGGATGGCAGGGTGGATTGAACTTCAACGACATTAACATCTTATCATTTGGTGCTACCCATTTTAATGAAACCATGGATAGCGATTCTTCTAACCTCCATGATAAGGAAGCGGAAACAACGAGTCTGTGGGCCCATGACCAGTTGTTCATAGGCGACAATCTAGTTATTGTAGGGGGCCTACGTTCCGATGATCACGACCGTTCTGGTAGCGAAACCACGTACCGGCTCGCACCGTCGTACACTATAAGCCAAACAGGGACTACCCTCAAGGCAAGTTACGGAACGGGATTCCGGGCACCTTCGCTCTTTGAGCTCTTTTCCGCCTATGGCAGTGAAACACTGAAACCCGAGGAGAGTGAAGGATGGGATATCGGTTTTGAACAGGGTCTGATAGATAAGAAAATCAGATTTGGCCTGACTTACTTTAGTACGACCTATACAGATCGCATTGGTTATGACTTTGCCACCTGGAAGTATACCCAACTGCCTGGCAAAACGAAGACCAAAGGTATTGAGGCATTTGTGGGATGGACACCTGTTTCAGTCGATCTCCTTCTAAATTATACGTACAATGATACGGAAGACCCTGAAGGTGAGCGGCTTGTCCGTCGTCCCCTGAATAAGATCTATTTGAACGCCAGATATCGCCCTATTGTGAAAGTTCTCCTAAACATAGATCTGTACTGGGTTGATGACAGAAAAGCCGTTCCAGGTGCCGGTGATAGGGATGGAAACCCGGTAGACAAACTCGATTCCTATATGGTAGTCAACCTTTCAGCGCATTATGATATCACTGATTACATACAGCTGTATGGCCGAATCGACAACCTTTTTGATGAAGAATATGAAGAGGCATGGAGTTATGCGACCCCAGGCCTTTCGGGATACCTCGGCGTGAAGGTCAGATACTGAGAAGTGCGCTTCCTAAGCCCTGAAAAAAGCCTGAAGCAGTCTAAAGAAATCTGATGCTGGTTCTTTGGGTTCTCATAAAAGAATTGACAATTCAAAAGGCTATTTGTAACTAGAGTTCGCGATATTTTTTCAAAGTCACTGGTCCCGCTTAGTGGGATTGGGAAGGCGAGCCAGGGGGAGTTGGGAAAGCTGGGAGATATGGTGTGAAGAACCTCTTGTGTTCTTTGTCCTGAGAACGCCCGCCATCTCAAGACCAGAGGAAGAGAAAAAAGACACAGAGAGAATGGTAATAACCGCCCAAGACATCAAGAAGATGAATGTCAGGACAATAGTAGAGCTGCTAAATCACATACCAGGAGTACATGCAACTGAATCATCGGTTAGCCTTCGTGGTTCCTATATGGATAGGGCTTTAGAAACCCTCCTGGAAAGTTGGTCAGTCAAGCAGGATTTGAAATCACCAATTCCAATTGGCAGATATGGGTCAATTAACACATGGCTGGATTTTGAGATCGTTCAGGTCAGTGGCAGTAAGGTCAAATCCGAGCAGGAGGAAAAATACGGCCTGTATGCTTCAAAGGAAATCCCGCTTGGAGGTCCGCCCATAAAGCTGCGTTTGGGGCTGAGGTGGAATGTCTACTCCGAATATGACCCGGCGGAGAACCCTGAAGTTAGGCTTGCATATGATCGGGCGAACTTCAGCCTTCAGCTTGCAGGCATCAGGACAAGTAACACTCCCACGTTCCTCCAGCGATACTACGAGAGCAGCACTACCGTACCAAATCCAGATTTGGGTATGGAAAAAGCTATGAACTACAGCCTCTCATTATGGTATCACCCGAAGAAAAAAAGCCAATATCTATGGTAATTACACCTATCAGGAGGCAAGATTTACAAAGGGGGTTTATAATGACAAAGAAATTCCTTTGGTTCCCAATTACAAGGCCTTTTCTGGCTTGGAATTATTCCTTCCCTACGACTTTTCGCTGGCCCTGAGCTTCGGCATACAGGCGAATGCTATCTGGGGGATGACAAAAACAATAATGGAGAGAAGTTGTCAGACTACTCTTTGGTGGATATTTTACTTCGTTATAGGCCCACAAATCATAAATAGAAGCTTTCAGCCTTTGTAGGTGTAGAAAACCTGTTTAACGAGGAGTACTCTACGCTGGGGTATGAAGACTGGCTTGAAAACCCCGAATATAATGTCTATTACCCATTGCCGGGAAGGAGCTTTAAGGCAGGGCTTTCCTTTATTTTTTAGGGATTGAGCAGTCCTTCGTATCAAGACCAAAGGAATTTTGCTGTGAAAGAGACAATTCTAGTAATTGGTGGTTGTAGAAGCGGGAAGAGCAGTTTTGCCCTCGATTATGCAAATAGACATTTTAGGCAAAAGGTTTTTTTGGCTACCTGTGAGGCGCTTGACGATGAGATGAAACGGCGTATTTCAAGGCATAGAGAGGCTCGAGGCTCTGATTGGAAAACGATAGAAGAGCCTAAAAAACTTACGGAAGCCGTGGAGTCTTTAAGATCCCAAGCCGAGGTTATTCTCATAGATTGTTTGACCTTATGGGTCAGCAACCTATTAATGGATGGCGAAGGAGAAGAACAGATTTTATCCCGGGTAGAGGATCTGATTGAATTGATCCAAAAAGTTCCACAATCCATTATAGTTGTCTCAAATGAGGTAGGTGCAGGGATTGTGCCTGAAAATAAGATCGCCAGGATATTTCGTGACATTGTAGGGCTTGTGAATCAAAGGGTGGCTGCATGTTCTGATACCGTGGTGCTGACCGTTGCAGGCCTGCCACATGTAATAAAAGGAAAGCTTAGATAGTATTTTGGGACCCAGAATTAGGTATAAGTAGATCGAGTTTCAACAAAATAATTGAGAGGAAGACATACGATGAATTTATCGGAGATAATCTCAGGCATCGAAGGAGTAGACAAGGAATTTATTGATCGGGCCAGGAGGCGCACGGCCCAATTAGTAATGCCCCAAAGGGCATTGGGAGAGCTTCATGTTATCGGAGAGCGGCTGTGCGGAATCGGAAGGATATTAACCCCTTCAGTAGACAAAAAAGCCTTCCTGGTTATGGCAGGTGACCATGGTATAGCGGCATCTGGTGCAAGCGCCTACCCCCAGGTTGTAACTGGTGAGATGGTGAAAACCTTCCTGAGGGGAGGAGCAGGGATCAATGTCCTCTCCCGTCAAATTGGGGCCCAGGTCATAGTGATAGATGCAGGAATCATCCCTGATATACCCCCGCAAACCTCTGAAGGTGGCCGTTTGATTGTCAGGAAGATTGCAAGAGGAACCAATGACTTCAGCAAAGGACCTGCCATGACAAAGGAGCAGGCAGAGGCCAGCATTTTGAATGGATACAAAGCAGCCAAGGAGCTTTTTGAAGAGGGGGTGGAACTCCTTGGTACTGGCGATATGGGAATCGGCAATACATCGCCTTCAAGTGCCATTGGGACAGTCATAACTAGAACTCCTGTGGAAAGGATGACCGGGCGTGGAGCAGGACTCGACGATGATGGCCTTAAAAGAAAGTGCCAGGCTATAAAAAAGGGTATTGAGATAAACAACCCGAACCCGGATGATCCTCTGGATGTCTTGTCAAAGGTAGGAGGCTTTGAAATAGGAGCTATTGCAGGAGCTGTATTGGCAGCAGCATTTTTTAAAAAGCCTGTGGTGATCGATGGCTTTATCTCAGGCGCCGGTACCCTTGTGGCCCATGGGCTATGCCCTCCAGTCACAGACTACATATTTGCAGGTCATCTATCAGTTGAACAGGGCCATAAAGTTATGCTTGATCATTTGAGTCTTTCCCCAATCCTTGATCTTGGAATGAGGTTAGGAGAAGGTACTGGAGCCGCATTGGCTATGCATATTATTGAGGCCGGGGTGCGCATAATTAACGAGGTTTTGACCTTTGAGGAAGCTGATGTAAGCAAGAATATGTAATTTTAAGGACAAAAGCCCCAAGGACATAGAGCTTTATGAAATACTTGATTTCCGCATTACAATTTCTGACGATCCTGCCGCTCGGCAAGTCTCGAGACTTCGATGCCCCGAAAATAATACCTTGGTTTCCTGTTGTCGGACTGACCATTGGGTTGATACTTATGCTTGGAGATTATATTTTTTCCATATTATGGCCAGACATTATCGTTGCCTTGCTCGATGTTTTGCTTATTGTTATCCTTTCTGGAGGACTGCACCTGGATGGATTGGGAGACACGGCTGATGGTTTTTTCAGCCATAGGTCTCCCGAGCAGGTTTTGTCGATTATGAGAGATACCCGCATTGGTGTTATGGGGCTAGCGGCCATTGCTTTTGTGTTATCCATTAAATGGGCCTGCATACTACATTTGGTGCAACATAGGGCCTTGTGCCTTTTTATAATACCGGGATATTCTCGGGGCGCCATGATGTTCGGCATCAAGTTTCTAAGGTATGGAAGGCCTCAAGGAAGAATAGGCACCGATTTTTTTTCCGATAAGCCCCCCATGTATGCCTTATTTATTATCTTTCTGCCTGTACTGTTTTCCTGTTGGTTGGGGTTAAAGGCTATCTGGCTCAACAGTTTATTCATTCTCATGACTGCGCTCATTCTTTTTTACTACAAGAGGCGTATGGGCTGTATCACCGGAGACATGCTGGGTGCAATGGCCGAGGTTGAGGAGGCCGGGCTGTTTTTGGTTGCATGCGTAGGAGTGTACCAATGATTAGAGGTCATGGTGGAGATATCTATGGCCTGGCCCGTAATATTGGCTGCCCAACTCTGTTCGATAATGGCTAACAGTCGAGTCTTGCTTCGTAATTGTAGCAATTTCAAAGGCCTTTCCGATCGGTTTGTTCGGATTACCCTCAAAGGCCCAGAGATTAACGCCATGGTTGCCGATAAACTTCGGGAGATATTTGCCTGATATGGAAATTGCTCCTTTTTGGTATACATTACCCATGGCTTTTCTCCTCGATTTAATCTTGGGGGACCCAAGATGGCTTCCACATCCAATTAGATGGATGGGTAAATGGATCGAGAGATGGGAGCCGTATTTTAGAGAATTTCCCTGTGGCCTGAAAGCCTCCGGGTGCATGTTTGTTCTATTGCTAGTGTTTGGCACATTTGTAATAACATGGGGAGTCCTTTTTATTGCCAAGGCTATTCACCCATCCCTTTATATAATCATGCAGATTGTGCTTATTTACTATACATTGTCAGTCAAATCTTTAAGATCAGCAGCTATGGATATTTACATAACATTGAAATTTGACAAACTCCATGAGGCAAGAGGCAAGTTATCTCATATAGTAGGAAGGGATGTTGAATCCCTTGATGTCCATGGTATTATGAGGAGCACCGTGGAAAGCGTTTCAGAAAACCTTGTGGATGGAGTTATATCCCCCCTCTTTTTTGCAGCAATGGGGGGAGCGCCCCTGGCTTTAGCCTACAAAATGATAAACACCCTTGATTCCATGATCGGCTACAAGGATGAAAGGTATTGTAGTTTTGGAAAATTTGCGGCGAGCCCCGACGATGTTGCCAACTTCATTCCTGCCAGAGTTTCGATTCCAATTATCTCCCTGGCAGCCATGATAATTAAAGGTAGTGGGCGAGAGGCCTTTATAACAGCAATAAAGGGAGGAAGGAACCATCTTAGCCCAAATGCTGGGTCCCCGGAAGC
>JABXJY010000139.1 GCA_013375385.1 Desulfobacterales bacterium | reverse complement strand
TTTCAAACAATTAATCTGCTTTCGCAACTTATGCTGCCTTTCGAGTTTATCTCTACGGTAAACAACAATTGTTTCCCTTTTATCTCCGGTTACACTTCAAAATATCTTCACCACTTCATCTCTATCAAAGTAAGGGACTCGTTCATATCCTCCGGAGGTAACCATAGTCACTGAAGGAGGTCCAACTGCCTTAACACGCCCGATCCTGGTCATGGTCACACCATGCCGATGTGCTCTCTCCAGGATCTTTTCCGTTTCAGGCGGAGATGCTGTAATGAGAAGAGCTCCCGAGGCTATGACACCCAATGGGTTAAGGCCAAAGGCCTCACAAAGAATTCGAGATTCCTCGTAGATGGGTATACGGTCTTTCTCTACTTCAATCTCAACCCCGGCTGCCATGGATAGCTCATGCAGGCCGTCAGCCAATCCCCCTTCAGTAATATCATGCATAGAGTGAACGCGACCTGCTTGGCAGGCCAAACGTGCTTCCTCCACAACACTAATCCCCGGTTCAAACAGAAAACGCTGAGCCCGCTCAACAAGATCCTTGGATATTCCACGAGCGCACAAGTCCTTTCCCCTTTCCCGTGCGATAATTGATGTCCCCTCGATGCAGATCCCCTTAGTCAGGAGAATGAGGTCTCCCGGTTTTGCCCCTGCTGTAGTGATCAATGCCTCCCTTTGCACCTCTCCTATCATCTGTCCTACAAGGATAGGACGATCGAGGCCATAGGTAATCTCTGTATGCCCCCCAATGAGAGAAATGCCCAATTTCTCACAGGCCTGATGGATTTGCTGGAAGATAGAATCCACGAGACTTTCAGTGCCCTGTGCTTCTGGCAGAAGAATGGCCACAGTATACCATCTTGGCTCAGCCCCAGTGGTGGCAATATCATTGGCATTGACCATGACACTATAGTAGCCAATCTCATTGGTGGCAAAGGTAATGGGATCGGTGGTTACAATGAGAACCCTTTCACCCAGGTCGACTGCGGCTGCATCTTCCCCTATTTGGGGCCCCAAAAGGACTCTTCCGTCAGTTTTAGAGTATCGTCGTAGCAACCTACGGAGAATCTGAACATCAAGTTTTCCGGTTTGCAAGAAGTCCCCTCTCACGATTTTCACTCCTTGAAAATGCGGCCCGGGATTACGGTTGCATCATCTAATATGAAATCAGCCCCTGCTTCTTTAAGATCCTGCCATGTTGCTTTTCCCGTCAATACCCCTGCGGTCTTCATCCCCATGTGTTTCCCCACTTCAATATCCAAGACATGGTCTCCGACCATAAGACAGTATGCAGGGTTGTCTATAGCCATCTTTTTCAGGGTCAGGGCCAGATGATCCGGGTGTGGCTTCACCCGAGTCACATAATCCCGCGGAATGAATACATCACAAAAACTCTCAATATTGGGAAAGACTATCTTTACGGCCTTGTTACAGTTTCGGGTGATAATGCCAACCTTGATCCCTCGTTTTTCTAACAGCTTCAGCATGTTGATCACTCCCGGGAGGATCTTTCCTTTCTTGGCTGCCCTGACCTCATGCTCGGTGACAAGCTCATGGGCCTTATGATAAAAAGATGGGCCTTCCGACGGATTCTGCTCCGAGATAAGCCTTCTTGCCTCCTCGATCATCTCAAGTATGTACAGTTCCTTGAGCGCAGCGGGTTCAATACCATAGTCGGCCAAGCACTCTTCCACGCCCCGACGCATAACGCTAAAGTCGATATTTAGATGAACCAGGGTTCCGTCATAGTCAAAAATCACCGCTTCTAGGTGCATGGGTCCTCGTTTCTTCGCGACCGATAGAGAATAGAGCATATCTGTACTGAGATCAATGGATATTTTGACAAAAGGTTTTCTGACCTTATAAAAACAAAAATTCCGTCTCTCCCTGTGAGAACCGGGGTCTTTACAAGGCTAAAACCGTAGAATCGGATTCCGTACAGGTGATTATTTTGATAACAACTATCAAAGGTTGTCACCTTTGATACCGTGCCATTTACCTCCCTACCCTGTTTCCGAAACTTGCCATTGCTGCGAGTGCGCCAATGCCAATCAGCTCTTCGGCTGGTGCTATGGAAACAACAAACAAGAAAGCCCACCGGTATAGTAACGGTGGGCTCCTCAAGCTACTTGGCTTAAATGCCGCGCTAAAAGGCTGTGCTGAATTTCAACGCCGCCGCAAAACTGTAGCGCTCCCTTATCTTCTCCCTGTCTTCCCCGGACCCGATCTCCTGCTCCTCAGCAGCCATTGCGCCACTCACATCGAAGCCTAACTTCCAGATTCGAAGACCCAACCCGGCGGTATAGACCCATCCAGTCTCATCCGACTCAATATTGTTGTAGCCGCCTACCCTCAAAGCAATGAAACCGAAAGGCTTCCATTCAGCCCCCACACCAACCTGGCGCGATTTGTACCCGTCGAGAATCTCCGACTCGTTTGTGGTCAGATCAGTATCAGCCGCCAGTATCAGGGATTTAAAGGGCCTCAGTGCCGCCCCCAGGCGAACCTGGGGCTCAAGCTTAATAGGATCTGCACTGCTCTCGGCGGCGAAGTCAAACTCTGGACTCGCAAGATGCTTTGCGGTAATACCGAGCGAAAGCCTTTCAAAGGGCGTGTACAGAATGCCGATATCAGCGTCAAACTGTGTTGTTCTCTTAGTGTTCTTTTCCTCGGTAATGTCCTCGATAAGTTCCTCGCCTTCTTCGAGGTCGCGCATACTGTACTTCCGATAACGCGTCTCGCCCTCAAGTGCCTTGAGATTGAGACCGACTGCTACCTTGTCATCAAAGAAGAATCGGGCGTAAGAAGCACGGTACTCGATGATCTCGAGGGCCTTAATAGTAACACCCGCGCTGTCGTCGAATACGTCTGCCTCTGCCGCTGTGGCCTCACCAGTGCCCTAGGCAATGTTTTGGATTATTGTCTGGATCGTCGGATCGCTCAAATCGAGCTCCGCCTGCTCTGCCTGCCAGACAAGTTCCTGTGCGGCGGCTTCCGCATCGTCAGCGAGCATGCCTGCATCCGTCAGGATGCTTTGGACACTGTCGGCTAGACCCTGGTTGGCACCTGATGGGGTACGGCCAGCATTAGACCCAACGTCGGTGGCAAGGTCATCAACTCCATAAAGCTGCAAGAACTGGGCCGTGGCATCCGTCAGTCCTTCGACCAGATTCCAACCAGAGGCCACATTGAGATTGACATACGGGTCAACCGCGCCGTATCCGAGGCCTGCGACTGAAAAACCGAAATTACGGTACCTTATGAGCAGTCCGCCGTATGCATCTGCCAAGGCCCCCTGACCTTCCCGCTCCAGCTCGGGCACCTTGTTCAAGGTAGCCAGGATGTCACCGAGAGCCCCTCTCTTAGCATCTATTGCATCAATCTCACTGGCATAGTCCGTATTCGGTTTGGCCAATTCATCCAACGCCTCTTCAAGGGTGTAGCCGTTGGACCCCTCTTCCGTAACCGCATCATAGATCTCATCGGCTGTCTTGATAATGCCACCCTCGGCAGCAACGTTCACCCCGACGGGCATCTCCACATCCAAACCAGCTCTTCTCGCGAGCGCCGCCGGGTTCCAGTGTGGAGCCGTCGCATCATCTGCAACGGCTACTCCTGCACCCCCCATACCAAGGGCCCTCGTCCCGAGAATAATCCATTCCTTTGCACCAGCTGGGCTAGAAAGGCAGAAAACCGCTGCAACACCGACAAAAACCGCTTTCCATGATGACTTATAGCTATACCTCCATGTATTTAAGAGATGCTCCTTAACAGACAACCGCCAATCCTGCAGCACCATACGTACCGTGTCAACCGCAGATTTCTTAATCAAAAGCAAACGCCCCCGCAACAAAAGATGCTCCTCTCATATGCTCGTGATAGGTTCTTTGGAGGGCTCATGGAAGACGCTCATGGTCGGTTAATGTGCATTGTTAGCCAAGGTAACTTGCCCTCGCCGAGTCCGATTCCCAGGCTGTTACCTTGATGACCTTGATGCGATTATTATTGAGCGTGGTGCTTAACTTCTCGAATATATAGGCAGCAATATTTTCTGAAGAAGGATTTTGATCTCTAAAGTGAGGGAGTTCATTTAAGAAAGAATGATCAAGCTCCCCCAGGGTTCTATCCGTGGCCTCTTTAACCTCCTTAAAATCTATTAGTAGTCCGGCATCGTTCAGTTCCTCACCTGTGAGACTAACCTCTACCTTCCAATTATGTCCGTGTAGCCTCTCGCAGTTACCTCTAAATTCTCTGAGCTGATGCGCAGCAGAAAATTGCCTAATCACCGTTAACTCGTACACAGGACTTACTCTTTCTCCTGAAAGAAACGCTACTTTTTTTTCTTGCCCCGGTAGCGTTTTCTGCAGATATTACATTTTCCATCTATTATTATTCCAATGCAATTTCCATCACTGCAGGGAATTCTATCCTCAAAATCAAAATCATCTGTCTCCCCAGCACCGAATAGATCATCGTCTTCTCCAGAAGTATCTTTCACCACAGCTCCACAGTAAAGACAGTATCTGCTGTCTTCAGGAATTGTCTCCCTACATCCAGGACACGTAACACCCGGAATCTCTTTATTACAGTACGGACATTTCATATTAAATTCCTCGTAAGGTTTAGTCAGTGGCCCGTTGCCAGTAGCTAGCTGTTTTTTTTCTCTAAACACTTAGCGCCTTGGTGTTAGTTGCGGGTTGTGAGATGTGAGATGTGGAGCATGGAACTCAGATTGCATATCCCAGCATACAACATGAACCCAGCAAACTCAACAGCCCAAAAAACACAGACACGGACGACAGACAACTATAAACGGACATTACGTATTTCTTTACTGTATCTTAGCACTGATGTCAATTAAGGCACTAAAAAATAGTATTATCTGGTTGACAAAAAGTGATTTTTAGCAATAATAAACATGTTCTGGCGGTGTAGCTCAGGTGGTTAGAGCATACGGCTCATATCCGTAGTGTCCGGGGTTCGAATCCCTGCACCGCCACCAGAAAATATGTTAACGTACTATTGACATAACAATTTCCGGTCTTACATTTTAGGTGGTTTGTTATGGCCCTGAAATATTTTAGCAAGAAACAGTTGGGTATCCTGGGGGATGCGCTATATATTGCTGAAGATATGACCATCAACTACTTCAAATTGTCGCTATCACAATGGAAGAGACATCCATTTGATGTCAAAACCCTTTCCAGTCTGTTTGGGGAAGATATTAGAGATAATGCCTTTGCATTATTGAAGAAATATATGAAGGGGGGCAATGGAGAAGCAGAACCACTCTATAAGAGACGTGAGTTTTATCTGGTCTGCCTACAGGATCACCAAATTCTAAAGGCCCTCCATAGAGACAGGGACCTTAGACTACTTCCCCTTCTATGCTATGTTCTAACCCATGAGCTGGTTCACATTGTCAGATTCTGCAACTTCCAAGTCAGGTTTGATACTGCTGAGGAGCATAGCATAACAGAAGAGGAACAGATTGTACACCAAACAACCTATGAAATTCTGAAAGAACTTCCATTGCCGAACCTAGCCTATATTCTGGGTTCGTATAACCCTAATAGAGTAAATGTAGATATTTGTATGGTTTGACTGGTGGTATATGGTACCTGGAGCATAAGGTATGCCTATCTATGAATATAAATGCGGTAGATGTGGCCACATAACTGAGGCGTGGCAAAAGTTCTCCGATCCGCCTTTGCATACCTGTGATGTATGTGGTGGATCGGTGAAGAAGATTATTTCACAAAATACCTTTCACCTGAAAGGGTCAGGTTGGTATGTAACTGACTATGCATCAAAGTCATCTGAGAACAAACCAGCCAAAAAGGAACAGAAAGAAAAGACAACTAAGGATGATGGCAAAAGTGCATCCAAAAAGGTATCCAACAAAACGCCTGATAAAGACACATGAGGCCTTAGACTAGGACAACCTGAGCCTTTTGGAGAGAGGACCAACTCACTACAGATAAGATGAAATACCGGTATAGCGGGAGGACACACGACAGATTAATAAATCGATTGGAGAGAAAGGAGAAAAGGGAATCCTTCAGGAGAGATCGATTCTTTAGGTTTAAGCTATCAGAGATTCATGCTAAGGTTTCCCAGGCCTTACTCCTTGACAAGATAATAGAGACTGAAAATCCTCAGGCAATTTCTGATCTCATTATGCAGGGTCTCAACAAGGCCTACAAAAGCAGTGAGTTTGATTTCAAATATTTTGTCGCTCCGATAAGAACCCTCGTCCCCCGCCCAAATCCATACGCCCTTTATCTAACACAATATATCTTGGAAGTACTAATCGATGATCCTCATGTAATTGATGTTTATGGAACCGACCTTGAGATTTACACACTTATTGACAATATCATCAGCCGGATTAATGAAAGATTTGAACAAACTGAGGAACAGATCGTTAGACAGCTCTCACATAACAAATCGCTCATCCCGGGATCCCGGGATTATGAAATTGCCCTTGAGCAACTCTTCTACAAGAAGATCGGATCAAGCGAAAGGCCTCCAAAGTAACTGACCTGAACCAGAGAATTGTTATTTGATCTATTCATGAGGAATGCTGTGTGTTTTCGGGCGGTTCTTCTATCTTCTTTCCGGGATTCTTTATCTCCTCAATCGTCTCTTCGAGACTCTGTAAGTTCTCTACTCGGCAGGTTCTAACATCAGGATACTCATCATTTATTATCTTTTCGGTAATCTTCCCAGGTCCAAAGATAATTGTTCGCTCGACTTTGTATTCTCCAATAATCTTGGCAATCGTCTGGGACCAAAGTACCGGGTGATCCAACTGATTCACAAGTTCTTTTTTGATCTCATTGGGATTTGTGATTACCTTTGGATCAATGTTATCATCTGTCAAGGTATTTGCCACAATAGGTATTCTGGCCCTTTGAAAAGAGAGTTTTTCCTCTTCGATATAACTTCCCAATCTTTCACTGGCAGTACTCATAAGCGGGGTATGCCATGGACCCAGGACCGGCAGATCTATGGCCCTAAATTCTGATTCCTTGAGCAACTGCTTGGCTGCACTAATGTTCTTCTTTATGCCCCCAAAGACATTCTGTTTGGAGGAGTTATAAAGCGCTATGTGTAAAACCTCTCTTCCTCCATAGTTACTAATGCTTCTAACATCCTCCTGGGTCATTACCCTGTCTTTATTGACGACAGCCACCAGGCCACCGTCAATCTCCTTTGCATGAGATATCATGATCTTCTGACG
>JABXJY010000408.1 GCA_013375385.1 Desulfobacterales bacterium | reverse complement strand
ATGGTCTTTTCTATTGGACATCTGATTATCTTTTACCTTTTGTGCCGAGATTCTTTTATCAGCATTATTCTTCGATGATGTTTCTGCGCTCCAAGACGATCCCCACGTCAGCATCACAACTAAAAATATAGCCATGCATACTATTCCTACGGCAAATCTATTGTTCTTGATGCAATCCATAATTTTTCCATGCGGTGCACAACAATCTTCGGAGATTCCGTCTCCTTTTTTTAGCCATAAAGTCATTTGGTAAGCCAGTCCTTGATCTCTTCCTTGTTCGGGATCCTGCCGACGCTTTTTACCTCGCCGTCCAAAATCACAGCCGGCGTCCCAAAGACGCCGGACCTGGCAATCTCCATAATATCGGACACTTTGTCGATCTTGACATCCACACCTGTCTCGGCAATAGCCTCTCTAACATTCTTTTCCGTCTGTCGACACCTGGGACATCCTGGACCTAATACCTTGATTTCCATCCTTTCGTCCCCCTTGCAATCAAATAATTAATGTTGAACTTCCCGTAACCATTCAGTGATCTTCTTTCTTGGGGGCACTCTGCCGACAGACATGACTTTGCCGTTGACTATGAGGGCCGGTGTTCCCATGACACCGTATCCCCTCATCTCATTGATATCGGTTACATGTTCTATATCAGTTGCGAGATTCATCTCGGCCATCACCTCCATGAGTTCCCTCTCCAGCCTGTCGCACTGGGTGCATCCCGGACCCAGGACCTTGATATCCAGTTCTTGGGAAATATCTTCATCATAGGGTTTTCCTAAGAATTTCTTGAATTCCCGCAAAAAAGCCTTGCCATAGCTCTCCTTCCCACGGTCGGGGATGTAGTTTTTCCTCGAGAGTCGTTTCAGGAGCTCAGTCTGCACCTCACCATCTGGCTTTTCGGCACAGTCTTTTGCCATCTCCTCCATGACATGCCTCAGGCCGATGATGCCTACCCTGTATTTATCGACCTTGATCTGCATGATGTCTTCTTGGGACATCTCCGACCTCCTTTATCCCGGTGTTAGCCGTAGCACAAACGCCGAACCTCAAGCCCATGAGCCCCAAATGTATCGGTGACTGAGAGATTTCTCTTGAATTCCTTCCCCAGCATTTCGGTTGGGGAATCGTAGAAATATTCTGCCATAAACGTCATCCCTTTTCTTGAATAGTGGCAACTGCGCAAAAACTTCCCCAAATCCATCCTCTTCGAGGGGCCACCCATCCGCTTCATCATTTTGGGTCATGAACTGTTGATTCCGCGGGGCTCAGCCTCGGGCTGGCAATGCCCTCCCCTTCTACCCTGAAGTACTTGCCACGGAACCTCAGGGCTACATTTACGAGACTTATGAGAACTGGCACCTCTATAAGAGGGCCAATTACTGTTGCAAAGGCTTGATTGGAAGCTATCCCAAAGATCGCTACAGCTACAGCTATTGCTAATTCAAAATCATTGCTTGCCGCAGTAAAGGACACAGCAGTTGTTTGACCATAGTTAGCACCAATTTTATGCGCAATGAAGAACGTTACAAACCACATAAAGAAGAAATAGATAGCAAGGGGTATTGCTACCCTTACTACATCTAAAGGTAATTCTATAATGTATTCCCCTTTCAGTGAAAACATCACAATGATGGTAAATAGCAATGCTATGAGAGTAATAGGGCTTATTTTAGGTATAAAAGTGTTTT
>JABXJY010000138.1 GCA_013375385.1 Desulfobacterales bacterium | reverse complement strand
TTATTGTATTTGAGTGAATCACCTGATTGAAAATGGGATTCTATATTAGGTAGGTTTTCGTTTAATTTTCTTAAAGAGCGTTCGATAAGTTCTTTAACCTGGCTGTCGGTGAATGCCCTAACGCAGCTGTACCATAGTCCAAGACCTCCCTTTGACTTTAGATTATGGGTTCTCAGGTGTTCACTCCTAAACTTTAAATCGAGTAAAGACGGTTCACTTTTGATTCTTAACTGACAGAGCCGTCCCTGATTAGGGTTCCGTATAGAGAACGGGGTAAGCAGTGAACAGTGCCGACAATTCTGATTGCAGATGACCGGCAGTACCTCGGAGAGTTCTTATACCAGGACCTCAGGGAGGAGGCTACAGTAATGTGAGTGTCGGTGGTGCCGACTATGACACTGATTTCGGCTGTAGAGTGGATTAATTTAGGGAGATAATATGAACAAGATCCTTATAGCAAACGCTGACTCCGTAATGCGCCTGCTTTATCAGGAGGAACTCACTTTGGAAGGGTATGGAGTAATCACTGCCGGTGATTGTGAGGGTCTTATGGAAACAATTGCACAGCATAGCCCGGATCTCATCATATTGTACATTAAGATGGGAGCAGTTAACGTTCTCAATACACTCCAGGAGATCCGAAATGCTTCCTATGATATGCCCGTCATCTTGTCCACGGGCTACCAGCCCTCAACTACGATCCAAAATATCTTGCAGCTTATTGAGAAATCACATGAAATATGGCTCCCTGAGTTGGACTAGGGTATGAGTGAGAGACAATGGCTGAAACTGCAAGAGAGGCAAGGAGCTGAAAGAGAGGGTGGATACCCAGGGATCTGTTTGATTTTCTCCAAAAAGAGCTATGGGTTATGACTAGACTCTACGTTCTGGACGGGCCAGATAAAGGCCGCTCTTTTGACCTCGAAGGTAGTACCATTCATATTGGACGCTCTCGTGATAATCACATTCAATTAAAGGACACATATGTTTCTCGCAGGCATTTAAGGCTACTCAGGAAAGGGGCAAAATATTTCATCCAGGACTTAGAAAGCAAGAATGGGACCTTTGTAGATGGTGAGCCAATAAGCCCAGGAATTGAATTTGAAGTAAAAGAAGGGCTTACCATTATCATTGGTGTAAGCGTGATTTGTCTGGGTGAAGGGTGCCTTGAGGAGGTCAAGGCCTTTCTAGATTCGATGGATGTTTCCAAGGTTTCCAAGGAAGCCAGTGAAAGTGACACGATCATTCTAGAGTTGGACCAATAACCCCAAATAATAGATACCTATCGAAGACCCGAGCTTTTTACCACCATGCCCATACATGCTAAACTCGCGGTCGACGGGAAGGTCTCTGATGCTATTAGCAAATTGGAAAAAATATGAAGTCCAAAAATTCAAGTATATTGTTTGTAGTCTTTACTTTTTTCGCCTTGAGAAACATTGTGGAATCAGGGTAAGTCATTCCATAACTTCACCATTATGGTTTCCCTGGATTTATAGATAGTGAGCAAGAACATCATGCATTTGATCATAGAGGCGCTTGGTTTTTACCCGTTTTCTGGATGCAATCAGCGACTTAAACTGTAGGTGACAGGGAGGGTCATGGAATACACAAAGCTTCTTGAAGTTATCGCCCCATGCGGGCTTAACTGTGGAAAGTGCCTAGCTTTCGTTAACGGAGAGATACGGCGGCACAGCCTGGCAATTGCCGAGCTTCTTGGTCCCAATTTTGATGGTTACGCTGAACGGTTCGTTCAGATGAACCCCAGTTTTAACAATTACCCGGCCTTTAAGGAGTTCCTTGGATTCTTCACCGAGGGCAGTTGCGGGGGATGTCGGAAACAAGGCTGCTTATTTCAAGGCTGTGGTGTGCACACCTGTGTCAGAAAAAAGGGCATGGACTTCTGCTTTGAGTGCAATGAGTTTCCTTGCAAAAAGACCAACCTTCCGCCCGCAATGCATGAACGGTGGAAAAATAACAACGAGGTGATGAAAGACCTGGGTGTTGAGGGATACTACGAAAGAATAAAAGATTTGCCCCGCTATCCCTGAGGTAACTCACTGCCGTCTCTGCCAACTTCTCAGCTCTTACTATTGCATCAAATCCAATATAGTTCGGGATACAGTCCCCATGATATTCAGGCTCACATGAACAATGAAAGGGTATTTGCTTGTTTTACAAACTTTGTTCCCGCTGAAATAGAGGATGACCTAGGAAACGCTTCTCATGGAAATCTAGAGACTTTCTGTTGACTTACGGTCAAATCAAGGCAACATGGTACGGCGAATCACCGAGAGGGAAAAGAGTGGATGAGGTTTTGACTTCCTTACGTATACTTAACTTTCCTGTGGTTTCAGTATGTGGCAAGAGTGGTCAAAAGCGTACAACTATAGAGGCTAACCGCAATATATTGAGGATTTTGTAGTAAAAAAATGAGGTCTGATGGGTTAATCTTTACCTATCCCAAGTGCCCATCCCCCTCACAGTGGCCAATGCTCCACCAGCACATATTCACTCAGACTACTCGAATTCTCGGATCCCATCCTTTGAAGGTTACCTCTACAGAGACCCTCATTGTCCGATTGAGGGGCATGCATTCTGATCTTGAACCTGGCCATGGGATTGATGGACACAGGTTCATCAAAATCCAGCCGAAGTAGCAGCTACGCCCAAAGGTTTCCATCGTTGACTGCTCCACCTTTGGCAGCATTCACAGATTCTGACACGATATTCTAACCCCAAAACCATATATCTAGCGGCCCCTTTTGCATTGACACGCAACGCTATTTGATCCTATACTTCTCCACGAATAAGGGGAATTCTTATCAGTCTTACCCCGTCTAAAAGGGGACCCTTATCAGTTTACGATATCTCTTCAATTTGAGCAATCATCACTTGACAATGTAGGCCAATAGCATATGGAGGTGTAACTATGAGTAATCCACTCAGATACCACATTGCTGATGCAAAATTGACCTATAACGGCCGTCATGAACCCATGGAGATGACCAAGGAGAGGGTCTCCACCTTCAATCAAAGGCACAAGGAGGTGTTGGACTTTTACTACCTCGAGCTTGTCGACGGTACGGTGTTTATGATTGATGATCGAGTCAACGGGCGTTCCAACCTTGGGGTATTCAGAAGCAAGCAGCTCCGCCAGGCCGTAATCCTGGCTGCGGCCCTCCCTGCAATGGCTGTCGGTATTCATGGATTCGGTACCTTGAATGAAGTGCCCAAGGATCATCAGACGAAGGCTTTGGTTAACCGGTTGAAGCGTCAGAACGATCGGCTTGCTGCCCAGGTCATGAGTGAGGTACTCCAGATCACCACCGAGACCTTTGGTGTAGGTGAGGATGTGATCATAGAGAGCACGATAACCGAGGGCGTTCGGGCCAAGCCAGGGGTGGAAGCAGGGGGCAATCCCACTATCCCGGTAGGTGCGCTATTCGGCAAAGAGGAGCACTGCAGCCGTTATGGTCACGGCCTTGGCGAGGAGGTCAACAGACTTTCTATGGGTTCGGATGTTATTGACGGCACGGGGAAGTCGGTCAAGGGTATTCACAGCTCACTTACGGCACTGTTTATCACAGAGTCAGGATTCAAGCGGCATCTCCCCGACATCTACATTGAGCGTTGGATGACGGGTGCGCCATTTCCCGAATTCAATCCCAGGGACACAAATCTGAAGCAGGAGGCCCAAATCATAGCCGATGCATGTGGTGTAAGAGATTTCTCAGAAATGACCGCGTACTTCATTGACCGACCACGCCACCATCCGGCTATGGATCAGCTGAATGCACTTGGTATTGCTACTCCCTTTGATGAGGACGGAGATCTCTTTCCAGCATTGGTTATGGGATTAGATGGACTCAGCTTTCCAGATGGGCGTGGTCTTCACAGCATGATCGGCGAGATTGGTGGGAGCGCCGAGTGGACTGTTGGAGCCCTGCCTCTGGTGTGGCGGGGAGGTCAAAGCCTGGGCATGATCACGAGTCAGAGTTCACTCACCAGAAAGGATCTCTCACCAGAGGAACTCTGGAACGAGCGCTTTCACTACACCGAGGAAGAGCTTATACTCTTACAGGATGCACGGTTCGAGCAGAAACCATTTTTCACGCTCAGTGATTTAATGGAAAGACCTTTCGCAGGAGGAGTGAGTGCCTTCAGCGCCATATCCGACAACTATTTCTTGCCACAACTAGAGGGGGTGAAGATTGACCGCGAGGAGGGCATTATTACTACCAATACAGTTGTGATCAACTCCCTCGGAAATATTGAGCACTGGCAGCTGATTTTCAAGTGTGTTGAAGGTCTCGAGGCCACAGCCAGGAAGATGATCTCGCCCAAATCCGAATTACGTGAGCTCGATAACATCCAGATTGAAGAACATATCAAGGGTATGGCAGGTGATGAGGTCAAGCGGCTCAGGCTCAAACAGTTCTTTGTGAATGAGTATTATCCTGCAATTATTCACACCGGCAGCAAGATGGTGGTGTTAGAGAAAACAGTTGAGGCACTCATCGAGAGGGAAGCCCTCAGTGAGCATGATCGTGATATTGTAAAAGCCGTGGTAAAGGCAATGCCAGAATGGTTTACCAGTGCAGCGTAAAGAAATTGAGCCTGTACCATTATCTTGAGGATACGGGCTTTACTTGTGATAATACTTAGTCCCTCGATTCATAAATACGATAACGTATTTATTTCCTCGGGACTAAGTGCTGCCCTCGGCCATAAGCTCGGGCCGAATGGAGTGAGCCCTTCGGTCTGCCCTCGGCCGCGAGCTCGCGTCGAACGGAGCTCAAGGTCGAAGACATTTGTTTAAATATTTCTCGTTTAGATACGTGACTATATTTGTGAATCGAAGCACTTAGGTAAAATACTAGACAGGAAGGGAGGCAATAGATCATGGAAGCCTTAGCATTAATTATCTCAATTATTGCTCTAATCATCGCCATTGCGGCCTATCACAAGGCAGGGGGGGTGGCTGGTTTGAAGAAACAGACCGAGGTTCTAACCGATCTGGGTGACACCATTGTCAAGGCCACCGATTCCTTGCGTGATAAGACGGCCGACTTGTTGGACAGAATGGAGGGGGTTGTGAGGGGAACTGAAGAGAGCAAGGAAAAGCCAAAGGCCCGAAAGAAGAAGTAGGAGCAAAAGTAGAAAGAGACTACCTACGCAGGGGTTGGGGTCAGTGAAAGAGCAAGATCTTATGATCTGGGACCTTGCGGCAATTTGTCGATTTTATATTTTGCCAACAGAATGAAAAAGCTCCTTGTGGCAGCTTCTGGCTGCCTCCTTGTTCTTGCAAAAACAGCAAACACCGAGTCTGCCACTGCTGGGGAAACCTATGCCTGAATCTAAGACAGAGTCAGCCAAAGCCGGCAGGTCAGTTACACTGGTCGCGGTCCTGGTCAATGCCTTTTTGATTGTTTTCAAGTGCTTGGCCGGGATATTTGGCCACAGCCAGGCCCTCATCGTCGATGCGGTCCACTCCGTCTCAGACCTCTTTACCGATTTTGTGGTTCTACTCGGTCTCAGGATCGGTCGAAAGGCCCCCGATGAGGAACACCATTTTGGTCACGCCCGCATCGAGACCCTGGCATCTGCTATCGTGGGGCTGGCCTTAATTGCTACGGCTCTGTACCTGGGTATAAAGGCTTCATGGAACATCTACCGTCATACTGAATATCACCCCACATGGCTAGCCCTGGTTGGGGCTGGCGCGTCCATCGCTCTGAAAGAAGCCCTGTATCACTACACGGTACACATCGGACGGCGCATAAAGAGCTCGCTGATTGTGGCCAACGCCTGGCATCAGCGCTCAGATGCCCTCTCCTCTGTGGCCGTGTTGCTGGGCGTGGCTGGAGCACGTATCAATCCATCTTGGCACATACTTGACTCCTACGCTGCCTTGTGTGTCTCATTTTTCATCATCAAGGTCGGCCTGGAGATCCTTTGGGGCGCTCTGCGTGAATTTACCGACACCGCCCCCCAACCCGAAATCCTGAGCAAGATCAGACAATGCACACTGAGTGTGGATGGAGTGATCGACATGCATGATCTCAGGGCCCGAACCGCCGGGGGGCTCCACCAGATGGAACTCCATATCGTGGTCCATGCAGGGCTGACCGTTACTGAGGGGCACCGGATCGCCAAGGCAGTGGAGAGTTGTCTGGCAAAAGAGGTCGCAGGCCTTGACCAGATCATCGTCCATGTGGACCCGGCGATGGAGGAGAAAGAGCCAGAGTAAAGGTGGAAAGCATAAGAGGTTGTTACAATCAATACTTGAAAACAACTCAAAGTAATACGCCATTTAGGCAGTCAAACTGGAAACAATAGCATCCATGAGCCCAGCAGGACGAATAGAGCCCCAGCCCCTAATTTAATGTAATTTGCGGGAATTAACCTACTCACGGCCGATCCAGACACAACGGCCAGCAATGAACTCAATAGGAGTGCTCCAAGAGATCCGAGAAATACGGCGAACCCGTTTTTGCTTTCAGCAGCAAAGGCAAAGGTCACCAGTTGCGTCTTGTCACCTAATTCGGCAAGAAACATCATTCCAAAAGTAGTAAGGACTACCTTGAAGTCCATGTTTTAACCCTCCATTTGAACTTACGATAATTTCCAACAGAATTTGTTTCCCGCCCACAATCTGAGAAAGTCGACAGCTACAATATTACCTTCTCAGGGTATATGTAAACGTGTCAGGGAAGGAGCGTAAAAAATTACTTGACAAGTAACAGATGGAAGATATATTCTCGATATGGAATATAGATGGAGCTCTAAATGAAGACTTTTATTAAGGTCATGAAGGCTCTTTCCGATCCCAATCGGGCAAAAATCATAAAGATGCTTCAGCATAAGATGATGTGTGTATGTGAGATCCAGGACGCACTAAAGATAGCCCAGCCCAGCGTATCCAAGCACCTGAAAATCCTTGAAGAAGCCGGCTTAGTCGATTATAAAAAAGATGGTATGTGGGTTAACTACCGCCTTACCGATGGGAGCAGCAGTCCTTATGTAGCAAGCCTTTTGGGAAATCTTAGACACTGGCTGGAGGATAACGGAGAAATTGCTGAAATGTTGGAAAGGCTGCCCAGTATTCGGCGGGAAAATATCTCCAGGAAATAATTTCTTTTTGTCTTAATCCCATAGATCAATGAGAATATAGCTATTTAACAGGCTAATGCCCATTACATTCTAAATGTTATTCTCAGAACCGAAGCCGGGGATGCAAACACCGCAAATATTAGCGTTTTCCATATATAGCTTCGTAGAAAGGACAATGAATTATGATTGC
>JABXJY010000137.1 GCA_013375385.1 Desulfobacterales bacterium | reverse complement strand
ATATATCACCCACATAAAGAGAATAAAGGATGTTGAGGAGCCTCTGGAGAGATTTTATGGCTCTGTTGAGCTCTTAGAGGAAAAACTGGGGCCAATCCTCTTTCAACTGCCACCCAGTCTCCCCTTTGATGAAGCGATATTGAGCGATTTTTGTCACTGCCTCAAAGGAAGTTATCGCTCTGCCGTAGAGGTGAGACATCCGAGCTGGGCACAAGCAAGGGCAATAGGCATACTCAGGGACAACAACATCGCCCTCTGCATCTCTGATACGGCTGGACGCTTTCCCTCTATCGAGGAGGATACAGCTCCATTCATCTATATCAGGCTGCATGGTTCCAGAAAACTCTATGCCTCGGAGTATACTGAGGAGGAACTGGAGACGTATGCCCGAAAAATCAGGCATTGGTCCAAGGATACCTACCTCTACTTTGACAATGATTATGCCGGCTATGCTATCAAGAATGCAAAGAGGCTGAAAGAAATCTTAGGGCTCTCGTAAGGAGCTAAACTGATGGGCACTTGTATATACTGTGGAACCTCCTCACCCCTTATTTCCCAGACCGTTGGGGTCTGTCTGTTATGCCTGAGGGCGGGCTATGGGGGCATCATCGATCACCTACGTGAGGTTCACGGAGAATCACGGAAACCATTTAACCTTCCGGCCGTGCCACCGCGAGATCCAGAAGGTATTACCTGCAAGCTTTGCACTAATTCATGCCAGATTCCCGAAGGCGGCACCGGGTACTGTGGTATCAGGTCAGTCAAAGGGGGCAAGATAAAGGGTGGAACAAGAGATGCCAATGTGGACTGGTACTACGATCCCCTGCCGACCAACTGTGTGGCCGATTGGGTCTGTCCGGGAGGAACCGGCATAGGCTACCCCCAGTATGCCTACAAAAGAGGCCCGGAACATGGCTACAAAAACCTTGCTGTTTTCTATAACGGCTGCTCTTTCAACTGTTTATACTGTCAGAACTGGCACTTCAGGGAGCGCGTCAGCGCGGGGAACACAATATCGGCATCCGAGCTTGCCAGCTCCGTCGATAGCAAAACCGCCTGCATCTGTTACTTTGGCGGAGACCCCACTCCTCAACTGATTCATTCAGTAAATGTTTCAAAAGAGGCAATGCAAGAAAACCGCAGAAGGATCTTGCGGGTCTGCTGGGAAACAAATGGTTCCATGAATCCGGGCTTGCTTTCCCAGATGATCGATATCTCGCTCAGATCCGGAGGTTGCATAAAGTTTGACCTCAAGGCATGGACAGAGAACCTTAACCTGGCCTTGTGCGGGGTGGGCAACAAAAGGACATTAGAGAATTTTAAGATTGTCGCCCGGAATATCCACAAAAGGAAAGAGGTGCCCCTCCTTGTAGCCAGCACCCTGCTCGTGCCGGGATATATAGACAGGGAAGAGGTCTATGAAATTGCCTCTTTTATCTGTAGGTGCAGCCCTGATATCCCTTACTCCCTGTTAGGATTTTACCCACATTTCTTGATGAGGGATCTGCCAAGAACAACCAGGGTGCAGGCCGAAGAGTGCCTTCAGGCAGCCAGGGAAGCCGGTCTTAGCCGGGTAAGGATCGGCAATGTGCATCTGTTGTCTTAGGTGGACTATAGTGAACGACAATAGAAAGCAGTCATTGCGAGAAACGACAGTGGTTGCGAGGCGAAGCCGAAGCAAACTCGGAGCCTTTCCTTGACAACTGAGAGATACAACGACCTGACATCATAGAAACTGAGATTCCTCGCTGCGCTCGCAATGACAGGCTATTGAATGTCCACTTATTTAGGTCGTTCACTATAGAAACGACATTTAGAACTTATCTTCCTTGAGGTTCTTTCCTGCGATGATATTGATCAAAAGCCAGAAGGTACCTGCGGTGACTGCGGAGTCGGCCATGTTAAATGCGGGCCAGTGATAGTCCTTCAAAAAGAAATCCAAGAAATCGATCACATATCCAAGCCGTATCCTGTCCATGAGATTGCCGATGGCCCCTCCAAGGATAAGGGAAAGCCCTACAGTCAGCCATTTTTGCTTCCTTTTGGTCCAGCAAAAAAAGAAAAGGATTACACCTATGGCAACTATAGTTGTTGCCAGCAGGAAATAGTAGGAAAGTCCAGATCTGGATTGGCTGAGAATGCCAAAGGCCATCCCCCTGTTTTTAACGAACACTAGATTGAAGAATCCGGGGATTATAGAAAGGACCTGATTGGGTTCCAAATGATTGCCAGCCAGCCACTTGGAAATCTGATCAAGGAGCAAAACACTCAGGGCTGGCCCAATAAATAAGGGATAATCTCTTTTCAATTCTCAAGGCCCAAATCTAGTTCTTTAACAACCTGCACGCATCGTTTGCATAGCGTAGGGTGCTCTCTATCATGGCCTATCGTAGAGTCATGGGTCCAGCACCTGTCACACTTAGGGAACGGTGAAGGTATAACCTCGATTACTAAACCAGGGTATTCCTGGCTCTCATAACCTCCCTCAATTTTCCCCTCATCTACGAATTCGACGGCCGAGACAATAGAGACAGACCGCAATTCATCCCTGTAGTCTTGTAATCCCTTCAAGAGATCTTGAGGAAGGGCCAAATGTAACGCCGCATCCAGGGAATGGCCAATGATCTTATCCTTTCGGGCTAGCTCCAGGGCCTTGGTAATCTCCTTTCGGACGTTCAACAGCACCTCCCAGCGCTCTATCAATGAGCTATCTTTAAACTCCTCTCTGGCAGGCAAAAACAAATCTGCATGAACACTCATTGGCTTTTCCTGATTGGGAACATATCCCCATACCTCATCAGCTGTGAAGGGGATAAGAGGGGCCACAAGCCTCACAAGTACTTCCAAGATCTCACTCAAGGCTGTCTGTGCAGACCTCCTCTCCTTTGACTTGACAGCCGAAACATAAAGCCTATCTTTCAGTACATCCAGGTAAAATGAAGACAGGGTAAGGACGCAGAAATTATAGATGGCCTGGTATATAGAGTGATATTCAAATCTTTTGTAGGCCTCCACTACCCTTTCCGTTAATTCCTGAAGCCGGTGGAGTGCCCATCTATCAAGTTCCAATAACTCCTGATAAGGGATGCTATCGCTCACCGGATTAAAATCATAAAGGTTCCCCAGCAGATACCTGAAGGTATTCCTGAGCCTCCGGTAGGCCTCTGTCAGCCTGTCTAGGATCTCTTGGGAAAGCCGTATATCACCCCGATAGTCTTCGGAGGCTACCCAGAGCCTTAATATCTCAGCGCCATATTTATTGATGACCTCTTCCGGAGAGATGACATTGCCCCTCGATTTGGACATCTTCCTTCCGCTTCCATCAACCACAAATCCGTGTGTTAGGACAGATCTAAAGGGGGCCCTCTGCCTTGTCCCTACGGAACATAGGAGAGAGCTGTGGAACCAGCCCCTGTGCTGATCACTTCCCTCCAGATATAAATCGGCAGGATAGGTCAGGTTGTCCCTGCGCTCAAGAACGGTAAAACTCACACCAGAGTCAAACCACACATCCAGGATATCTGTCTCTTTTCTGAATCTATCCCCATGACATGCGGGACAGGTTGTCCCTTTCGGTAAGAGCTCTTGAGCCGACTGGTCAAACCAGACATCGGTGCCATGCTTTTCCACAAGCTGCGCTACATAATTCACAATCTCCTCGGTGATAAGGTGATTACCGCACTTGATGCAGTGAAAAATAATTATCGGCACACCCCACGAGCGCTGTCTGGAGACACACCAGTCAGGGCGATTAGCAACCAGGCCATAGATCCGTTCCTCCCCCCAGCTGGGGACCCACTCTACCTCCCTAATGGCCTTGAGGGATTTTTCTCTCAAGCCAACCTTGTCCATAGAGATGAACCATTGCTCTGTGGCCCGGAATATAACAGGTTTCTTACATCTCCAGCAGTGCGGGTAGGAATGGGTAATCGGTTCCTCCCTAAGCAGTGCCCCTGATTCACTCAGCTTCTGGGTAACGTTTGGATTTGCCTCAAAGACCTCCTGACCAGCAAAGAATTCCACATCCTCTGTAAATCTCCCCTCATCGTCAACTGGAGAATATATGTCAAGATTGTACTGTAACCCAGTTTCGTAGTCCTCCTGCCCATGGCCGGGTGCGGTGTGAACACAGCCAGTGCCCACATCCAGGGTAACGTAATCAGCCAGAATTATTACCGACTCTCTAGCATAGAGAGGGTGCTTGGCCTTGAGACCTTCTAACTCGCGAGCATCAAACCGGGCCAGAATAGTATGCTCTTCAATGCCCGCTTTCTCTAAGAAATGCTCTAAGAGGCCTTCGGCTAATATCAGGACACCGCACCTCTCTGTATGAACAGCTACATATTTGAAATCAGGATGAAGGGCCACAGCAAGGTTGGCCGGTATGGTCCAAGGAGTCGTAGTCCATATAGCTATAAAGATATCCTTGCCAGCAAGGGACGGATGGTTCGCCGTTAGATCAGAAACAAAGGGAAATCTTACATAGATAGAGGGAGATGTTTCATCCTCGTATTCAACCTCTGCCTCCGCTAAGGCAGTGCCACAAGAATTACACCAGTAGATGGGCTTCTTACTCTTAATAAGGCTTCCATCAAGCGCAAACTTGCCAAACTCTCTGACAATAGTGGCCTCATAAATATAGCTCATTGTCAGATACGGTGTGTCCCACTCACCGAAGATCCCGAGTCTCTTAAATTCATCCCTTTGAATCTTTATAAACCGATCAGCAAACCTGCGGCACGCTCTTCTGACCTCTGACTGGGTCATCTTCAGCTTTTTGTCTCCAAGTTCGTGGTCTACCTGCGATTCTATCGGAAGCCCATGGCAGTCCCAACCAGGCACGTAGGGAACATCATATCCGTCCATCTGCTTTGATTTAATAACAATATCCTTTAAGATCTTATTGAATGCAGTCCCCATATGGATATGGCCATTCGCGTATGGTGGGCCATCGTGCAGGATATAGGTGGGTCTTCCCCGAGATGTGTTCCTTATTGTTGAGTAAATATCCTCTTTCTCCCATTTTCTTAATATCTCAGGCTCCCTTTGGACCAGGTTTGCCTTCATGGGGAAATCTGTGTTTGGAAGGGTGAGTGTTTTTTTGTAATCCATGATATATCCCTCTAGGCGTTAGGGTATCAAATAAGCAATGGCAAAACTTACAAGTGCCTAGGGTTTAAAGTGAGCTAAAGTTCTGATGCTTTACTTCCTTAACTTTAGGCACTCTAGCCACTTACAATTTTTAGGCACTTCGGATTTGAATATCAAATATGACTTATCAAGTCAATGTCAATATTTTATTGACTTGTCCCCCAAAATGGGTATTCTGTTTTTCCAAACCCTAAGCCGGTCCTTTCAAAAGGCCGGCTTTGTTTAGTCGCTCATAGGTAAGGGGGTTTGTCCCTGTTAAGCCTAAGGAGCTGTCTTGAGGAGGAAAAAGAATGAAATTAGATGATCTTACCATTTCCAGATCCATCGTTGAGTCATATATGGAGAAGTTCCTTTCATCTTTAAAGGTTGATGTCGCTCTTGTGGGAGCAGGCCCATCTAATCTAATAGCCGGTTACTATCTTGCCAAGACAGGGTTAAAGGCGGCTATATTTGAATCCAAGCTGGCACCTGGCGGCGGTATGTGGGGCGGCGGCATGATGTTCAACGAGATTGTCGTTCAGGATGATGCTCTTCATATCGTGGAAGAGATGGGAATTGCATATCGCCCAAAGGGAGACGGCTACTACACCATGGACAGTTTGGAGGCTGCTTCTACCATCATTTCCAGGTGCATCAAGGCAGGAACGGTTATCTTCAATCTGGTAAGAGTGACAGACGTGTTATTCAGGGAAGAGGCGCGGCAGTGCAGAGTGTCAGGCCTTGTCATTAGCTGGTCTCCCGTGGAAAGCCTGGGACTCCATGTGGATCCCCTTGGCATCGAAGCTTCATTTGTAGTGGACGGGACCGGTCATCCGGCGGATATCTGCCGAATCGTGACCCGAAAGATGGACGTAAAATTGAACACAAAAACCGGGGACGTGGTGGGAGAAATGCCCTTATGGGCAGAGAAGGGGGAGCAATTCACCGTTGCCAACACCGGTGAAGTCTTCCCCGGGCTGTATGTGGCCGGGATGGCTGCAAACAATGTGTTTGGGGGACCCAGAATGGGCCCCATTTTCGGCGGGATGTTGGGTTCCGGAAAAAAAGTGGCTGAACTCTTGATCGACAGATTACGGGGGTAGTTTTGGCATTGAAATCTCTTGAAGATGTCAGGCTTTATTGCTTTTCCCCTGGTGATTTTCGGATGGGGAGAGACCCTTTTGAAATGATTGCTGCCCAAATCAGGGGAGGAGCGGATGTAATTCAACTACGCGAAAAGAATATGCCGAAAAGGCAAGCGTTAGTGTTAGGCCTTGCAATCAGGAAATTAACCACACAGGAGGGGATTCTCTTTATCGTTAACGATGATCTTGATCTGGCCTTGATCCTGGAGGCTGATGGTGTTCACCTGGGTCAAGATGATATACCCATACAATATGCCAGGCCTCTCCTGAAAGACAAGATAATCGGTATATCTACCCATTCCTTGGACCAGGCACGGGAGGCAATTGATAGCGGTGCGGACTACATAGGAATAGGTCCTGCATTTAAGACAGAGACCAAGATTAAGACCGACCCGGTTGTTGGGATAGATGTAATCCTGGAAATCCAGGAATCATCTTCTGTTCCGGTAATAGCAATCGGCGGCATATGCAAAAAGAATATAGGCCTATTGGTGAATAGCGGGATACAGAGGGTTGCGATTATCTCAGATATCCTTTCCTCAAAAGATATCGAGGCCAAGACCAGAGCCTTAAAGGAAAAGCTAGGGAGCGTGTAGAATAAATTGAAGAGCCTGAAGTTATCAGTGGGCCCAAAGTCACATAAAGAATTGCGGATTTAGAGATCAATAATGGCCAAACTCGACCATAAGGTTCTCCTCGATACCATAAAGAACAGGATCGAGGAAAAGGCCTATCCAGAGCTAGAAACGTTGATTACCGAACCTCATCCAGCAGATCTTGCCGATTTGATAGAACACCTGGAGAGCGATGAAAGGCTCAGTGTTTTCAAGCTCCTAACTTCTGAAAGGGCTGGCGAGGTCTTGATAGAGATATCATCCCCTATACAGGAAAGTCTTACGAACGGACTTGATGACCAGACGATCGCACACATCCTCAATGAACTTAATTCAGATGATGCCACAGACATTGTCAATTATCTCCCAAGAGAAAGGGCTCAAAAAATAATCGGCCTGGTTGAGCCCGATGTATCTGAAGAGCTACAAAAACT
>JABXJY010000407.1 GCA_013375385.1 Desulfobacterales bacterium | reverse complement strand
TCCCTATTCTTGCTCATGTTACTTGGCGGGGGCAGGAGAGGCTTTGGAGGACACAGTGGCTTTGGTGGGTTTGGAGGTGGCTTTGGTGGGTTTGGAGGTGGAATGAGCGGGGGCGGTGGTGCCAGTGGAAGCTTTTAGAGTAGAAAGGTAAACGGATATGGCAAAAATACCTAAGAGGCCCGAGGATATATTCGATGAATTCAGGGGGGATTACACTGCCCTTTTTAATGGTGATCTGCTTGCCATTATCCTTTACGGTAGTGGTGCAAGGGGTGAATATATACCCAAGAAGTCAGACATCAACTTCTTGATTGTTCTGAGCGAAAATGGAATGGAACACCTGGGTGATGCGATGAATCTCGTAGCAAAATGGCAAAAGAGGAGGATCCCCGTTCCGCTCTTTTTGACCAAAAGCTATATAGAATCATCCTTGGATACCTTTCCCTTAGAATTCTTTAACATCAGATCGGCCTACCAGGTTATCCATGGTGGAGAAGACCTCTTAAAGGACCTACCCATCAAGAAAGAGGATCTACGGCTCCAATGCGAGAGGGAGTTAAAGGCCAAGCTTCTCTTGCTCAGGGAGTCTTATCTGCAGGCGCACGGTGAAGTCCGTCAATTAAGGGAGCTTGTAAGCCAGTCGCTTCCGGCATTCATTGCAATCTTCAAGGCATTACTCTACCTTAAGGGAGAGGAGATCCCGGAAAGGCATGAAGCTGTCATCACAGACATAACCGAAAGCTTCGGGCTCGACGGGAAGCTATTCCAGGCTCTTTGGCACATAAAGAGAGGAGAGGAAAAGCCGGGCAAAGATGAGCTGAAGCGGATTGTTTGGAACTATGCTTCAGAAATCAAAGGATTATCAAGACAGGTCGATCAGATGGACTACTGAGTTGCTGAGTTTCTTGAGTTCGTTGAGTTTTTTGCGTTGACCAAGAGTGATTAAAACCCTAGGAGGTTGTTATGGGAAAAACGGGAAAGGCATTGGCCATATCTGGCATAGTTATAGTGGTTGTTCTTCTTTCTATCTTTCTTTCTATCAGAGGGACCTATAACCGTCTGGTTCAATTGGACGAGGGGATAAAAGGTGCATGGGCACAGGTGGAAAACCAGCTTCAGCGACGGTATGACCTCATACCAAATTATGTAGAAACGGTTAAAGGCTATGCCAAACACGAAAAAGAGGTCTTCTTGCGAGTAACCGAGGCCCGGTCAAGGGTTGGGGCTGCGACCAACGTAAGGGATAAGATAGATGCAAACAATCAACTCTCATCCGCCTTATCAAGGCTGTTGCTTGTGGTGGAGAGGTATCCGGATCTCAAGGCAAATCAAAACTTCATCAGGTTCCAGGATGAATTGGCAGGCACCGAGAACCGGATTGCTGTTGAGAGAAGGAGATATAACGAGGCCGTAAAAACTTACAATGTAAAGATTAGGAGTTTCCCAACCAATATTCTGGCAGGGATGTTCCGTTTTACCATGGCAGAATTCTTTAAGATACCGGAAGCAGCGAGGGAGGCACCCAAGGTAAAGTTCTAAGTCGGCAATTTTAAGTCTTGAGGCTTCAAAAACGTTTAGAATGTCAAATGCCAAAGCTCAAAGCCCAAATGAATGCCAAAATCCTAACCCGGACAAGCCGGAACCAAACAGGTTGTAAAAAGTTGAATCGCCATTCATTGTTCGGAAAGCCTTTGCCGC
>JABXJY010000406.1 GCA_013375385.1 Desulfobacterales bacterium | reverse complement strand
CAAAATGTTGATGTTTGATTCATCCCAGCTGTGCCCCGGGTCTTTCCTCTCAGGAAACCACCAGGCATGTTGTGCCCCAACAACCCTTGGGTCGATGCCTGCGAAGATTCGTGCCCGCTGCCTGACCTTCCCCCGGGGAGATTCGATAACGACCCAGTCTCCTTCACGTATGCCCTCTTTCTGAGCGGTTTCAGGGTGGATCTCGACAACGGGGTCTCTGTGAAGCTCCCTGAGCCAGGGCACCTGGCGATTTTCTGTATGAAAGAAACCGGGAGACCTCATCCCAGTAATGAGGATGTAAGGATACTGTTTGTATAACTCCGGCGTGCTGAACGGACTTTCTGGGACCTCACGGTATTGGGGGAGGGGGTCATATCCCCACTTTTCAAGCACCGTCGAGTAGAGTTCAAACTTCTTGGTTGGAGTGGAAAACCCCTTTTCCTTATACTTCTGATATCGCACTTCGCCTCTCAGATAATCCATCGTCTTCAAGTCCTGCCATGTGATCCCCATGGGTTCCAGGATGTAGTCCAGGGCCCCTTCAAAGGTATCCCACCAGTATTCTCCCTGACCCACTCTGTGGGCGAGGTCATTGAGCATTTCATGGTCGGATCGGCACTCCCCCACCTGAATGACCTTTCGCCGAGGCAGGATGTAGCCATGTCGCTTCCAAAAATCCCCGATGTAGTCCATCTCAAGCCAGGTGGCGGCTGGCAAAACAATATCTGCAAGCTCGGCCGTGGGCGTTAGGAAGAAATCAGAGACAGCCAAGAACTCTACCTTTTCGAGGGCACGGTAGACCTCTCTTGCATTGGCACGGGTCATGAGGGGATTTGAGCTGATCAAAAAGAGCAGCTTCACCGGATAGGGTTTCTCCTCAAGGATTGCATCCCAGACACACTTGGGATTGATAATGGCAAAGTTTCCAGCGAGACGGAACCGGTCGCCACCTAAACGTTTTGCAGCCTGCTCTTTGGGGAGTTTCTTATGGGCACCAAATTCCGACACGCTCCTGATCCTGGGCGGCCTGAATATAACCTGTCCTCCCCGTACGTCTATGTTCCCGGTGATACCCATGAGGGCCATGAGGGAGCGGTTGTTGTCTGCACAGTTTACCTGCTGTTCAAGTGCCACGCCCCACTGGATGGCTGCGGGCTTGGTGGTTGCAAAGAGTCGCGCGGCTTCCTTGATTTTTTCTTTCGGAACCCAGGTGATCTCCTCAACGCTGGTGAGGGGATATTCACGTACCCGTTTAACAAATGGCTCCCAACCGTGGACATACTTTTCCACGAATTCCCTGTCATACAGTTGTTCAGCAATGATGACATTGAGCATTCCCAGAGCAAGTGCCGTATCGGTTCCCGGTCTGAGCTGGAGCCAGATATCAGCACGGGATGCGATACGTGTTAATCTCGGGTCAACGGCAATCAGTTTCGCGCCTTTATCGAGACTCACAGAGAACGATTCACCCTTGTATTCGTCAGGGTTACTTATCACCACATTGTTGCCCCATACCATAATGCACTTGGGATTGTTATCATAGTCCACGATGGGATTTGATCCACAGGTGATGATGCTGGTGGCAATACGAGGGCCGTAGCAAAAGTGACCTGCAGTGAGGACATTGGGGCTACCGAGCAGGTTGGCAAAGCGGTAAATCACCGCCTCGTTTTCCCTTCCCGTTCCATAACCCATGACAACTGA
>JABXJY010000136.1 GCA_013375385.1 Desulfobacterales bacterium | reverse complement strand
ATGGTTTATATAGACGGAGCGTATGACTCTAAGGGTTACGGCGCAATAAACCATTTTGAAACGACCCTGCAAAGGCCCATATAGGGCATAACAAAAAAAAGATACACATACCCTGGAATTAGCTAAAAAATCAATAGGTTAGCTTATACTATGACTTAGTCCTGATTCTCCCACGAATCTCAAGACCAGCACTATTCTGATGTGCTGTTTAATCTCTTTGCCTTGCTGGAGAGGGTCTTTTCATTCTCGCCAGGGTGGATGTACGAATAGGTTTGATTGTGGTTAAAGGCCTTCTTTAGACTTTTTAACAGGGTTTACCGAAGACAGGCAGGGAGCAAATACCCCAAAGGCGGACTTAGTTGTCTTGACTTTACAAGGTATTGATTTTAGTATCCCAAACACCTTAACGGCAGGGAAGCTGCTCAGATGCTCTCGCCGCTTGGGCATAAGCGAATCGGGATATGGTAACGGATACTCTACACCAAGAATCAAGTCTCTCTTACTACGGTTGGCTCGTAGTGGCGATGGCTTTTCTGGCAAATCTGATTGCCTTTGGGCTTGTCTATGCCTTCAGTGTTTTCTTTAAGCCCCTGGCTTCTGAATTCGGCTGGAGCCGCGCAGTGACAGCCGCTGCATTTAGTGTCTATGCCATCAGTCATGATGTTTTCGCCCCGGTTACTGGATGGCTTACTGATAGGTTTGGCCCAAGGGTATCTGCTGCAACCGGTGGCTTATGTCTGGGTGCTTCGATGATTTTGATGAGTCGTGTTACCTCCATCTGGGAGCTCTATTTCTATTATGCTCTTCTCTTTGGCTGGGGAATTGCTGCCATATATGCCCCGATGATGGCTACGGTTTCTCGATGGTTTACCCCCAAGAGAGGACTTGCCGTAGGATTAACAGCAGCAGGATTAGGGGTAGGTTCTCTCGTCTTGTCTCCTCTGGCTGCCTGGCTCATTTCATCCTATGGTTGGAGGACAGCCTATGTCTGCGTAGGGGTTGTGGCCTTTGCTGTCTTTATTCCTATTACGGTGTTTATCAAACGAGCACCAAGTAAAGACCTCGGGGGAGAAAGCCAAGCGGAGCCAGGCAAGAGTTTCTCCTTTGGTGAGGCGTTAAGAACAAGGGCATTATGGATTTTTAGCTTGAGTTGGCTCTTCATAGCCCTTGCTCTGTGGGCAATCATGGTTCACATCGTGCCGCTCCTTACCGATAGAGAGGTCCCCCTTACGACGGCTGGCTTTCTTGCCGGTTTGATCGGGGGCGGAAGTTTGATTGGCAGAATTGGCGCAGGTTTCCTTTCAGACAGATTAGGTAGAAAGCTAATCCTTCTCACCGGCTACATCTTCCAGCTGATGATGTTGATCTGGCTTTTGTTTTCAACAGAAATGTGGATGTTTTATGTCTTTGCCCCCCTCTTTGGAATAAGCTTTGGGGGATGGGCAGGTGTAATAGCAGCCTTTCCAGCTGATTATTTCGGTCCAAGAGCAACCGGTGCTATCTTTGGCTTTTCAATGATCATCGTTGGAATAGGAGGAGCTATCGGGCCTTATGTGGGGGGATATATTTTTGATATCACACATTCTTACGGTTACATGATAGGGATCTCTATCCTTGCAACGATTGTCGGTATCGTTTTGGCTTCACTTCTAAAACCCCCTGCAAGGGTTGGTTTCTAAGTGCATCGTAACTGCCTTTGGCCAATCCCCTTACCCCGGCAAACATGTCTGTATGTATTTACCGGCTGACTATTGATTGCCTTGACTTTAAACAGTGTTGATTTTAGTATACGATGATAATGAACAAACCAGAATTACCAAAAAATCCCAACAACTTAACTACTGTACTCGATTACTCCTTTAAGAACCAGGAGCTTCTGTCCCGGGCCTTCAGGCACCCTTCTTACGTTTACGAAAAGGATGATCTAGGGGTGTCTGACAATCAAAGACTGGAGTTTCTTGGCGATGCAGTTATCAACCTCGCCATTAGCCATCTCCTTATGGAATCCTTTCCTGCAATGAAAGAGGGGGATCTATCCAAATATAGGGCTTCCCTGGTAAGTGAAAGCGGTCTCCACTATGTTGCCCGTGGGTTAAGATTAGGAGATTACCTCCTCCTGGGAAAGGGAGAGGAACGAACAAATGGTAGAAAAAAACCATCCATTCTTACGGATGCCCTTGAGGCACTTATAGGAGCAATTTATCTGGATGGCGGTTTTACCGATGCGCTCAGGGTAATAGGAAGAATCTTCAGCCCACTACTGAACAAGATGGGCCTTGATGGGTCGATTAATGATTTCAAAACAGGGCTCCAAGAATACTCTCAGGAGGCCTTTCAGTCAATTCCGGAATACAGACTTGAGAGAGAAACTGGCCCAGACCATAACAAGACCTTCTATGTAGCAGTATACCTAAAGGGAGATGTAGTAGGGAGAGGGAAGGGAAAGAGTAAAAAGGAAGCGGAACAGAAAGCAGCAGAGGAGGCCTTGGCTTGTCTAAAAGAGTAGGAAAACGTCTTATCATACCCATATTTATTCCACACCAGGGCTGCCCACACAGGTGTATATTTTGCCAACAGAAGACCATAGCCAATCTCTCAGAGAACCTCAGTGCACCTGATGACATAAGAAATACAATTGAGTTGGCCATCAGTTCAAAACGCTTTGTTAACCAAAAGGGAAAAGAGGTAGCCTTTTACGGTGGCACCTTCACATCTCTGCCAGCTGCTTTCATGATAAGAATGCTGGGTTCTGTCAGGCCTTATGTGGAAAAAGGTATCATACAATCGATCCGTCTCTCTACAAGACCAGACTCTCTCAGTGAGGATAAGCTCGATATCCTTGAGACCTTTGGCGTATCAACTGTGGAGCTCGGGGTACAATCCATGAATGACAAGGTTCTGCGACTTTCCAATCGGGGGCACACTTCACGTGATACCATTCATGCAGTCAACTCACTCAAAGAAAGGGGATTGAGAGTTGGGATACAGCTTATGCCCGGTCTGCCAGGGGACTCTCAAGAGGTATTCATGGATACCGTTGACAGAGTGGTTGGCCTAAACCCTGACATGGCCAGGCTTTATCCAACACTCGTTATTAAGGGTACGAAGCTGGCACAATGGTACAAAGAAGGAAAATATACCCCAATGCGAATTAAAGATACGGTTAACCTCTGTAAGGAGGCCTGCATGAGGTTGGAAGCCTCCGGGATCCCTGTTATCAGAATCGGGCTCATGTCTTCACCATCTCTCCTTAGGAAAGGGGAGATAATTGCTGGACCATGGCACCCATCCCTGGGATTTCTGGTTCGCTCTGCTATTCACCTTGAAAGGGTAAGACCATACCTCCCTCCCATGGGAGAGGCAAAGCATATCATACTACGCGCCCCTAAAGGGGAGATACCCTTAATCATGGGTTATAAGAGGAGTGGAATGAGACATATTGAAACCATAACAGGGGCTATGATAAAGGATATTGTGCCCGATGATTCGATTCCCTCTGGAGAGGTAGCTTTCAAGATCTTATAATTCTTTGGTTCCCTGAGTTTTGAGCAAAACCCATTGTTTGTGAGCGTTACTAATAACTTCTGTCGACAATAAATTGATTTAATTTCAGGAGGGATTCTTTTACCGGTGAGTCGGGGAAGGGGCTGAGGTAAGTCCCAGCAAGATTAACATAATCCTGCGCATCTTTACGGCATTTATTGATAGCACCATTATCTTGTACAAGCTCTGTTATCCTCACATAATCCTTCTCTGAGGCATTTCCATTCTTGAACAAATGCTCCAGCCTACCTCTTTCACCTTTCTCCAGGTAGGTGAGGGTATATATGAGCGGAAGGGTAATCTTACCCTCTCTTAGGTCACTGCCTATCGGTTTACCAGTTTTCTCTACAGTAGAGGTATAATCAAAGACATCATCTACAATTTGAAAGGCAATACCCATATTGAGGCCAAAGTTCTTTAGCGATTGTACATAGGCCTGCTTTGCCCTGGCTACTATGCCGCCACTTGCACAGGCAGCCGATATAAGGCAGGCTGTCTTGGAAGTAATTATCCCCATATACTCCCTTCTTGTTATGTTCCAGTTATGGGTATTAGTAAGCTCCAACATCTGGCCCTCTGTCATCCTGGTCGCAGTATCTGCAAGAATCTTTAAGAACTCAATATGCTTCTTCTCAACTGCCATCCTGGACGATTTGGAAAAGAGAAAATCACCCACGAGGACCGCTACAGGGTTCCCCCAAATTCTATTAGCTGATGATCTTCCCCTTCTGATGGAGGCATTATCAACGACATCATCATGTAAGAGGCTTGCCGCATGAAGACACTCAAAGATGGCAGAAAGGGGATACATATCACTCTCGTGGTAATTGCAGAGTTGACAGGACAAGATAAAGAACAGTGGTCTGAGCCTCTTACCTCCTCCAAGCAAACTATAACTTCCCACCTCCTCTATCAAAGAGACCTTAGTGTCAAGGATTTTACCAAGTTCTCGGTTTATCCTACTGAATTGGGAGGCAAACTGATCTAGAAATGTAGATTCCTCTTGCATAGTCTGTTTACCAATCTCTCTCATAATTAACTGCCCATGGTAATCTGTAACCAAACATATCTAAACGATAAATAGTTGTCAAAAGAATTATACTTCTTAGATAAGGATAGCAAGCGGGATGATAGGCAATATACCGAGCACCTCCCGGGCTCGTTGGCTCAAGAGAAAGCATGCATCTGCTCCGGTCAGGACCTCAAATCATCCATGAATTTAGACTTCCGGGGAAAAACCTTTATTTAATCCCTGTCTTCTGGCATTATTTATGGTTGATGTTATGGGCAATTTCCTATACCTTCATAGCAGACTTTCTCTGGAAAAAGTATATGCACGGTGAGTTACAGGGATCAGAACGAGCGGAAAGATTTATCCCATTTGCAAGAAAGATGGCAGATGAGGGAATGCCTCCTCTCATTATCGATACCTTTAGGTTTTATTATGACAAGCTTATAAGAGGAGAAAGGGGATTGCTGTCAAGGGAGGATATTGTCCCGATTGCAAAAGGTGATATAGCGGATGCGGAAATATTAGATAGGTACACCGAACAAGGATGCAAGGCAGTTAAAGAAACGGTGATAGTTAAGTTGAATGGAGGTTTGGGAACCAGTATGGGCCTATCAAAGGCTAAATCCCTTATTGAGGTGAAGGATGGGTTAAATTTTCTCGATATTATTGCGAGACAGATTCTGAGCCATAGGGAGAAACATGGAGTAAACATCCCTCTTGTGCTCATGAATAGCTTTAAGACAGATGAGGATAGCAAAGAATTTCTTGATAGATATCCTTATCTGGCCTCTGATATTCCCCTATCCTTTTTACAACACAAATTTCCAAAGGTTTTGAAAGAAGGCCTGACTCCTGGGTATTGGCCCAAGGACACGGATTGTGAGTGGAATCCTCCCGGTCACGGAGATATCTATTTGGCATTGATTACCTCGGGTATGCTTGATAAATTGCTCAATAAAGGCTATAAATATGCATTCATGTCCAATTCTGATAATCTTGGGGCTATAATGGATGGGGCAATACTTGGTTACTTTGCCTCCCACGATTTTCCATTCATGATGGAGGTTGCAGAGAGAACAGAAGCAGACATCAAAGGTGGGCACTTAGCCCACCTGCGGCGGACCGGTGGTCTCGTCCTCAGAGAGATAGCCCAGTGTCCGGAGCAAGAGATTGAAGAGTTCCAGGACACATCTATGTACAGATACTTTAACACCAACAACATATGGGTTAATCTTTTGTTCTTAAAAGAACGGCTCAAGAAAGCAGGCAACATCCTGAAGCTTCCCGTGATTGTTAATCCCAAGAGAATTGATCCAAGGGATGACTCTTCGCCAGAGGTTTTCCAAATCGAGACGGCTATGGGATCGGCTATCTCTGTTTTTGAAAGGGCCACAGCTATAAGAGTGCCAAGGACAAGATTTGCTCCTGTCAAGAAGTGTCAGGACCTCCTCGCCCTCTGGTCTGATTGCTACGTGATGACTGAAGACAGCAGGATTATCCAAAATCCAGATAGAAGATTTGGCACGATAGAGATCCATCTCGACGACAGGTACTATAAAAGGATTGATCAGTTAAGGGAACGGTTTCCCCGTGGTACCCCTTCCCTGATTGATTGCAAATCACTTAGAATTGAAGGAAATATTTTCTTTGGTAGAGGGATTCTTATAAAGGGGGAGGTAGATATTAGCAGTCCTTCCTCGAGGAAGGTCTCTATCCCTGAGGGGATGGTAATTGATAAAGATCTTTTTTTTGACTAAACTCTAGATACGGTAAATCCATGCCAGATGTTGACCCACATGACATTGAAAAGGCAATTAAGGCTATCCAGAATATTGCTATCATGCTAACTGGAGCCAGCGAAGCTGTATGTGAAGGAAGGATACTTAAGAGATTCTCGAAGGAAATAGAGACAAATCTCGAAAGATTAGAGGCTGATATCGCTTCCCTTAAGAAGAAGTTTCCGGGGAAATTTCCTGAATCTCTGAAACCAGATAGCTCATTATCCAAGATCAGAGATATTGCTATAGTACTTGGAGGAGGCAACTCCGATGTAGAGGCTGAGTGTCGAAAAGGAAATCTGGGTAATGAATTAACCACAGGGGTATTCGAGTTAAAAGGTATTGTGAAAGATATCTGGAATGCTCTTGGTGGGAAGGTTTCCGCATACACTTTTGCTGATAGAATGGCAGACTATGGAAGGAAGGTAAAATCATCCCTCTTAGATCTCTCTCCCTTAGTTTCAAATACAGGAAGAATTTTTCTCGCAGTAATAGTGGTGGCCATTTTCTCTTTTGTTTATCTTTTCCTGACTATGGAATCGGAAGATACCCTGCTCAAGAGTATAAAAGATGATCGTGCCTCGATAGAAAAACAAAAGGATACGCTCGAGACACAAAAAAGGGAATATAAGGAAATCAGCGAAAAGATCAAATCTCTTGATAAGAAGAAGATAGGCAGGGAGGACAAAATCCAATTGTTAGACCTATCTATGAAGGAAAGAAAGATCAAGGATCTCATAGATAAGACCACGTTTTCTATGGAAACAAGAGAAAAAGACATTGCAGAGAAACGTAAAAAGATAGAAGAGATCCGAAAAAAATCATTTCTCCAAAAGTTATTAAGAAGATAGAGTCCGGCACTACCTTATATCATGAAGTGACGAATATTCCTCTTCCCCTGGCCTCTTGCCAAGAGTGTCCACTGTGTGGAATCTCTTGTTAACCGGACTGCAACTGATTGGTCAGCCGCAGCATCACTGTAAGACACAGTTATAGACGTGGCTACCTCTATCTCTTCTGGTGACAGGTCTCCTGTTGCCAGAACAGTGGG